>JAGRKR010000664.1 GCA_020442225.1 Hyphomicrobiaceae bacterium
CGCAGCCCGCGATAGGCATTCACCAGCATGGGGAAGAAGGTGAGGAACGAGGTGATGAAGATCTTCGGCTCCATGCCGTTGCCGAGCCAGAGGATCAGCACCGGCACGACCGCGACCACGGGCACGGCCTCGGCAGCGATGGCGACCGGGTAGACGGTGCGCCGGATGGCACCGAAGTGAACGAAGACGATGGCGACGAGCAGCCCGAGCGAATTGCCGATGGTGAAGCCGGCCAGCGCCTGAAAGAGCGTGACCAGCATGTTGGCGAAGATTTCCGGCCCGGAGGTCACCAGGGCACCGGCAATGGCGCTAGGCGCAGCGAGGATCAGCTTCGAGACGTGGCCCTTGACCGCGTAGAACTCCCAGGCGGACAGGAGCGCGACGAGCACCAGCGCGGGCAGGATGATCTTGCGCGCCCGCTCGCGAATGTCCTCGGGGACGATCGCACCGAGGAAGGTGCCCATCGAGGATTCGTTCAACGCCACAGCCGGATCTCCATCGCTCAGGCCCCGACATCCGGCGCAGTCGCCGTGTAGCGCGACAGCAGATGCTCGACGACGTGGACGATGCCGAGCAGCGTCAGCGTCAGCGCCGCGGCGGTGAAGATCGCCGCCCACAGGGTCGGCAGCTTGAAGTACTGGCTCGACACGACGACGAGATAGCCGAGCCCGGTATTGGCGCCGATCCACTCGGTCACCAGCGCCGAGATGAAGGCGGACGAGGCGCTGACCTTGAGAGCGGCGAAGAGATAGGGAATCGAGGCTGGAAACTCGATCATCCGCAGCCGCTGCAGCGGCGTGGCGGAGAGCGTGTGGAGCATCTCGTAATAGTCGGCGTCCGGCGATTTCAGCCCGCGGATCATGTTGAGGAAGGTCGGGAAATAGACCGAGAAGGAGACGATTGCGATGATCGGCGGCATGCCGCGGCCGAGCATCACGACGACGACCGGCGTGAAGACCACGATGGGAATGCCGCGGCTGACCAGCGCGTAGGGATAAAAGGCGTCGCGCAGGACGCCGGACGAGCTCAGCGCCGCCGCCGCGATGATCGCCACCACGTTGCCGATGACGAAGCCCGCCAGAGCCTCGAAGGTGGTCGCGGAGGCGTGGCGGAGAAGCACCGCCTGGTTGTTGACGAACTCGTTGGCGACGGCGCCGGGCGACGGAAGCAGATAGGCGGGGATGACCCCGGCGTCGGAAAGAACTGCCCACAGCACGATGATGCCGGTCAGAAAGGCGGCAGGCGGCAGCACCGTCTGCGAGAAATCGGCAAGCCCGGAAAGATCGATCCGGCCGGTTGCCCTCTCCGGCTGACGATCCTCGGCGCCTACCGCATCGGTCATCGATGTCATGTCCCCTCGCGCATCGGTTCGCGGGAGCGGCAACGCCACGGCGTGGCCGCTCCCAGGACTGAGCGTCAGTGCTTCGACCGCTCGGCCATCTCGAGGATTTCTGTGGTGGTGAAGGTCGCCGGGTCGATCAGCTTGGAGGCGGCGCCGGCCTC
>JAGRKR010000665.1 GCA_020442225.1 Hyphomicrobiaceae bacterium
TGGAAGAGGGTTTCTGGGTCTCGCCGTCCAACCACGTCCTGGAGGGCGTGGTCGGCACGGCGCGTGTTGTCGAGCATTCGCTCTACGAGCGCGACGTCGAGAGCCAGTATCTCAACCAGAACGCCATCGCGACGGTCGTGCGCGCGCCCTCCGGCGGCTGGAAGCTGTGGGGCAACCGCGTTCCCAGCTCAGACCCGCTCAACATCTTCTGGGCGCGCCGCCGCGCTCATGACGTGATCATCGACAGCATCGAGGAAGCGCACGAGTGGGCGGTCGACAAGCCGTTCTCGCTGCAGCTGCTGCTCGACATCGCCGAAAGCGTCAACGCCAAGCTGCGTGTCTGGAAGCGGCTCGGCGCAACGCTCGGCGGGCGCGTCTGGCTGGACCCGGAACTCAACACGCCGCTGACGCTGGCGAGCGGCCAGCTGTACATCCACTACGACGCGGAAGGCCCGGCGCCGCTGGAGCACCTCGTCTTCGTCTTCAACCGCAACACCGGCTACTACACCGAGCTCACCGAGGATGCGGCCCGCGAGATCGCGCGGCTGGCCTCGGCAGCCTGACGCCGCAGATAGGAGACTTCAGCCATGCTTCACCTGGTCGGCGGCTTCAATCTGTTCCTGCCGAACTTCGAGTTCGGCATCGTCACCGAAGAGGTCACGGTCGCGGCCGCCCGCGACAAGACCGAAGGCTACTACCCAGGCACCTTCGCAGCCGAGGTCAACGTCCCCGTTGGCGTCGAGGCGCTGGCCGCCAAGATCAAGACGGTGGGCCAGCACCCGGAGCTTTACGCCCGCACCAACCTGCCACCCGGCGAGCGCGAGCGGCTGACCGTGCGCGGCTACCTATATTCGGAGACCGAGCCGAACGAGACGGAGTTCGTCACCGTCATCGAGGGCCGGCTCAACCCCAATCCGGAGCCCTGGCGAATGGGCAGCAAATCCGGCGTCGAGTGGGATGTCTCGTCGATCTTCTACATGCGCCACGAGACGGGCGGCGTCATCATCCACGAGTACGACCTGCTCGGTGGCGGACACATCATCCGCAACGGCGCTCCGGTCGGCCGCGAGCGCCGCCGCATTCTCGGCATGACGATCTGAGGCTGAGCCATGGCCGCGACCGCCTACACGCTGAAGCACCCGACCAGGGACCTGGCGGCCCTCAACCTGCACCCGCCCAAGGTGAGGGACCTGGAAGCCGTAGAGATCGCCGCGGCGAGGTCCGGGGCAACCCGCATTGGCATCGTCAAGACGATGATCGCCTGTCTCGCCGATGTGGACCCTGCGCTCATCGATGAGCTGCATCACGAGGACTTCGAGGAGGTCGGCGCGATCGCCGGCGGTTTTTTTCCCGCGCCCAAATCTCTGCCGGCCGCGACAGGCTCGCAAACCTTGGAGGATGGACCGGCGTCCGGGTTCGCGCAGCCTGCGCCCTCTCAACCCCGGTCGACGTGATCGGCGATCAGGACCCCGCACTCGTTCTACGCTGGCTCGATGCCGTCCCGGCATCCGATCAACGGGGATCATGAGGCATGGCGACGCTTTCGGCCCAGGTCATTCTCAGCCTTGTCGACAAGCTGTCGGCGCCGGCAGAACGGGCTGCAAACTCTCTCAACCAGATCGAACAGCGCGGCCAGGCCGCTAGCAGCCGCATCAAGACGGTGGCAGCTGGCGCGCTTCGCGCAATCCCCGTCGCGGCAATCGTCGCCGGAACCGCCGCCAGCGCGCGCAGCTTCGCCAAGCTGGAAACCACCCTGGAAGAGCTCGGCATTGTCGCCGGAATGACCGACGAGCAGATCGCCGGGATGCGTTCGGGCGTTGAGAAGACCGCCCCCCAGCTCGGCCTTGCTGCGGAAGAGGCCTACGGCGTCATCCAGAGCCTCGTTCAGGGCGGCATGGATATCGATCGCGCAACGCAGGTCTGGCCGACAATCGCCAAGACAGCGCGCGCGGCGAGCGCCGACATGCGCGACATCTCCGATGCCGGCAACGCCGTCATGAGCCAGCTCGGCATCACCCCTGACGAACTGGAACGCGCATACGACGCCATGATCGAAGGCGGCAAGATGGGCCGGTTCGAGCTCAAGGACATGGCGCGCGAATTCCCGTCGCTGACGGCTGCGGCGCAACGGCTCGGCTAC
>JAGRKR010000666.1 GCA_020442225.1 Hyphomicrobiaceae bacterium
GCGGCCAGTCTTCTGGAAGGTCTCGCACGACCAGTCGAAGTGGTCCCATTGGAACGTGATGCCGAAGCGGCGACCGGCCGCCTCGAGCACTTTCAGCCCCTCCGGCACCACCTCCTTGCCGATGCCGTCGCCCGGGATGACGGCGATCTTCAACGGCCGCTTGTTGGCCAGCGTCGTGCTCATCGTCCGTCATCCTTCCATGAGTAGGCCCGGGCTTCCTTGCGCAAGCCCGGGCAACGGGGCTGTCGTGACCTACTTGACCGTCTTGGCCGCCTTGGCGATGAAGCGGCCGTCCCAGGTCTTGGTCAGATCGATCTTGGCGTCCTTCATCTTGGGGATGAAGGTCTTCAGGAACTTGAGGCTGCGCTCCTGGCCGTCGGTGCTGACCACGCCCGTTCGCGAGTAAGACTCGAGCAGGCCCTTGACGCTCTTGATGTAGAGATCTTTGTCGCCGAGATAGTAGGCCTCGGGCACGGTCGCGGTGACCTGCTCGGGCGTCGCCTTCTCCAGCCACTTGAGCGTGCGGTAGAAGGCGTTCACGAGTGCCTGCACCGTGTTCGGGTTCTTGGCGATGAAGTCCTGCTTGATGTACAGCACGGCCGCAGGCATCGGGCCGCCGTAGAGCTTCGTCGTGCCGGCGGTGCTGCGCGATTCCGCGACGACCACGACCTCCTTGTCCTTCTCCAGTCGGGAGATGACGGGATCGATGTTGGAGATGGCGTCGATCTCACCCTTCTTGATGGCGGCGACGGCCGACGGCCCTGCGCCCACGCCGATGAACGAGGCATCGGTCGGCTTCAGGCCCGCCTGGCTCATCAGGTACCAGACGACCATGTTGGTCGAGGAGCCCGGAGCGGTCACTCCGATCTTCATGCCCTTGAGGTCGGCCGGCGACTTGTAGGCCTTGGCCTTGCTCGTGCGGATGGCGAGGGAGATGCCGGGATAGCGCCCGAGCTCGACGACGGCGCGGATATCCTGGCCCTTGGCCTGCATGTGGATGGTGTGCTCGTAGGCGCCGGTGACGACATCGACGGAGCCGCCGATGAGGGCCTGCAGCGATTTCGAGCCGCCGGCAAAGTCGCTGATCTCGACGTCGAGGCCTTCCTTCTTGAAGAACCCGAGGCGCTCGGTCAGGGTCAGCGGCAGATAGTAGAGGGCCGGCTTGCCGCCGACGCCGAGCTTGACCTTCTTCTTCTCCGGCGCCTGCGCCATGGCGGGTGTCACGGCAAGTCCAACCGCGGCGATCGCCGCCGCCGCAGCCAGGGCGGCACCACGCTTCCAAAGGGACGTCATTCTCCCGGTCCTCCTCTACATCGTTTCTCTTGTGTGCGCGGTTCAGTGCTGCTCCGAGGCCGACGCCGGCCGCCAGACCAGCAAACGCCTCTCGATCAGCGTCACGAACCAATCCACAACCAGCACGAAGCCGGCCAGGATCACCATGCCGGCGAAGACGCCGGTGACGTCGAAGACGCCCTCGGCCTGCTGGATGAGATAGCCGAGGCCGGCCGCCGAGCCAAGGTATTCGCCGACGACGGCGCCGATAATCGCGAAGCCGACGGACGTGTGCAGCGACGAGAACATCCACGACAGCGCCGACGGCCAGTAGACGTGGCGGAAGAGCTGGCCCTCGCTCATGCCGAGCATGCGCGCGTTGGCGAGGACGGTGGGGCTCACCTCCTTCACGCCCTGGTAGACGTTGAAGAACACGATGAAGAACACCAGCGTCACGCCGAGCGCCACCTTCGACCAGATGCCGAGCCCGAACCAGAGCAGGAAGATGGGGGCGAGCACGACGCGCGGCAGCGCGTTGGCGGCCTTGAGGTAGGGATCGAAAACGGCGGCGACCAGCGGCTTGCGCGCGAACCAGAAGCCGA
>JAGRKR010000667.1 GCA_020442225.1 Hyphomicrobiaceae bacterium
GGTCAAGGATGACGAGGTCATCGTCCCGCGGCGCTGACGCGATCATGCCGTCGGCGCGCCCCGACAATGGGCGCAAGGGCGCGGCAGCCGGTGCTGCGCGTCTTTCCGATGCCCGCCGACAGCCACGCCAAGGGCGACATCGCGGCGGCGGGGTGATGGCGCAGGTCGACGTCGCCGGCGCGGTGCTGCCGTCGCGCTGAGCCCGGATCAATTCGCCGGCATCTCGCGCGCGGGCCGGGGCCTCGCGGCCTCGGGCTTGATGGCGCGCACGCCCTTGACCGCCAGATGCCGCACAAGCAGCGGCCATGGCATGCGAAGCCGATGCGCGCGGACGAAGAGAACGGACTGCGCGAGCCGGGCCGAGGCCGACAGCCGACTCGCGCCCGCGGGCTCCAGAGCTCGCCGGTAGATCGGCTCCAGCCAGAAAGGGACCTTTGCCGCCCGGCCCAGCTCGACCCGTACGGCCTGCGGCACGGCGGTCCCGAAGGCCGCGTGAACGAGGTGGATGCCGTATGCCACCGGCTCCGCGACCGCGCCGTCGACAGCCACGCGGACCACCCGCTCCCAGAAGCTGCCCCCGGCGCCGAAATGCCCGACGAGTTGGTGAACGTCGAACAGGTCGCGGAGCCCGTTGTGCAGTTCGCCCTCGTGCATCAGGTGCGTCAGGCTGTGCACGACGAGATCCTCCGGGCTCGGCACGAAGAGCGCCGGCAACTCGGGCAACGGCGTGGCCCTGCGCAGGATCCCGCCGGGATCCGTCGCGCGACCCGCGGTCGAGGGCACGATGTCGTGGTGCACGTCGACCACGGTGCCGCGCCGGATATGCATCATCGGGGGCAGTTCGTGCATCCACTCGCGGTAGTAGCGCTGGTCGTAGGGGTCCGACTTGACACCGACCCACCCACCGAGCATGAGCCGCTTCTCCACTTCGCCCAGGGCGTCGCGAGGCACCAGGATATCGATGTCGCCGAACATCCGACCCTCGGCCAGCGGCTGCGGCGACAGCACGTAGGCCGCGCCCTTGAGAAGGACGACGGGTCGGCCCAGCCCGGCGAAGCGCTCGGCGAGCAGTTGCGCCTCCCAACGGACCGACAGGCGCTGGCGTACGGCCAGCTGCAGTGCGCCCGCCAGGTGCCTGCGCGGCCGCTGCGGAGGGGTCACGCCCTCAGCGCGGCAGCGTGCGGCCAGCGCGCCGAGCAGGTTCGCAGCCCGCGCCGTGGCCACCAGCTCTCCCCATTCGCGCTCGTCACAGTCGGCCAGGTGGCCGGGATCGAGCAAGGCGTGGATCAGTCCATCGGCGCGCGGGATTCTCATGATGTGCCGCAGATTCGGTCCATCGCGTCCAAGCCGTCTTGCGTCGACCCGTATCGGATCTCGAAGCACTGCGCGGCGTCGAGCATCGCGCACATCGTCTCGAATCCGGTCGCGCCGAGGCGGTGCTGGTTGAAGGACTGCTCGGCGATCAGCGCGAAGGCCTCGGCACGGCTGATGGCCTCGATGCGCGGCGCGCAACCCGCCTCGAACCGCGGGAAGACGACCCAGCCCACACGCGCCGGCTGTTGGGCCTCGCGCACCGAGGCCTGCGGGCACGCGAGATGGCTGACGTCCCCCTTGCGCGTATCACGGTAGACCGGCCCGAGCCGTGCGCCCGGGAACTGCCGGACGATCTCGATCGAATCGTTCTTGACGCTGATCGGGCGCGGATGCGGCAGCAACTGGCCCGATTCCGGGTCGAGAATGGCCAGTTCGTCGGACAGCAGGCGCCAGCCCCGGATGTAGGCCATCGCGGCGCACAACGTGCTCTTCCCCGCACCGGGAAAGCCGGGCAGCGCGACTGCGCGGTCGCCTCTCGCGAGCACGGCCGCGTAGACGATCAGCCACTCCAGCGGTCGCTGCGCGACACACCAGTTCAGGCTCCATTCCAGCATCGGCGCTGCCTGCCCGGCAGGCAGCGGGAAGAACGGCTCGGCGCCGTCGAGCTCGAACCGCACCTGCGGCTCCCACCAGCGACGCAGGCCTCGGCCACGGAGCAGCTCGATGTCGAAGTCGACGAACGCGCCCGGCGCCAGGCGGGGTCGATCCACGTAGAAGCCGCTCAGGTGCCCGGCAACCGCAGGGAGATCCGACCGGATCCGAACCCGGAACGGCGCGATGTCGACGATGGTATCGAGCATGGCGTGGCGATCTGCGGCCCGGTTCGGGCGCGCCGATTGTTTCACGCCGCAAGCAAGCCGGTGTCGACCAAACCGTCCAGCACCTCACGCAGATACGCTTCGGAACGAACGCGCGACCGCAGCGCGGTATGCATCAGGTCCGTCGTCACCTGTGGCCCCGCTCGGAGCTCGCGCAGCACCGCGCCAGCCACAGGGGTGAGCAGCCAGTAGTCGCCCGACACGGCGTCGAACACGACTACCGCCTCCGAGCACGGCCAGCTCGGCGCGAAACGCAGATCGCGCCCGGGCCGCAATCGGTAGACCCGTGGCGTCAGGCGCAGAGCCCCGTCCGGTGTCATCAGGCAGGGAACCGCCGCAGCGGCAGCCGCGGCAAGGACTCAGCTCTCCTTGCAGTAGTTCGGCACCGGCGCGTTCAGGTCGTACATGCCTTCGATATACGCCTTCACGTCTTCGGCGGACATGCCCCCACCGGAGCAATTCGTCGACGTCGGACAGTACTCGCCGACGAGCAGCTGGTCGAACATGTCCTTGACCTGGGCGGTCGTGATCGGGTATTGCGCATCGCTCCACGCGAAGTAACTCGCGTTCAGCCAGGCGCAAGAGAGATGGCGTGCGACCTGGCCCGAGACGTTGCCCGCGGTCTGGAAGGCGTTGGGCTGGTAGATGACGGCCCATAGGCTGCTTGCCTGCTCTGCCGTGACCTCGTCTTCGAGCGACGACTTGAGCGCCAGCGCGTTGCCGAAGACATCGATGAATCGGGTCCCCGGGGTGGCGATCGCCGTCAACGCGAGCCCGCCGACCCCTGACGCGCATTCGACGAGCGCCGGCGAAAATGTAGGCGGCTGGGCGCCGGCGTCGACCCACGCACCGAAATGCTGCGGCTGAACCCAGTAGCCCGGAGACCGCCCGCCGGAGCAGGTCGACCCGTCTCCGGCGCGCGGGCTGACGTTGCCGCTCATCATCGCCGACGGGCTCTGACATGTGCCCCCCCCGTCACGTCCCCTGGAACCGCCCGCCAGGGCCGTCCGGGCCTGCACCGCCAGCAGGACGCCAGCCGACCCGGCCGCGCCGCGCATGAGCCGCCTTCTGCCCTGGTCGGCGAGCAATGAGTGCGCGTGGCGTGTATCCGGGGCATC
>JAGRKR010000006.1:0-5745 GCA_020442225.1 Hyphomicrobiaceae bacterium
CGGGCCCATGGTGATCGCATGCAGTGCGGCCTCGAGTGGAATGCACTCGGCCTCCCCGAGCACACGCTCGGCGCGGGTCCTCCGGTTGACGGCGCACCATGCGGTGAACAGGGGGCCGAGCGGCGTCACCGGCGCATCGCTGTGGATCGCCAGCGCGACACCGTGGCGAAGCGCGGTCGCGGCGGCATCGATGCGTGCGGCGCGGTCGGGTCCCATCGTGATCGCGAGATGCTGCTCGCCCCAATAGAACAGGTGGTTGGAGAATAGGTTCACCGCCACGCCGAGCGCCGCCATGCGCTTGAACTGCGCCTCGTCCGCCATCTGGCAGTGCTGCAGGGTATAGCGATGGTCAGGGCGTGGCAGCCGCGTGAGCGCGCGCTCGATGAGATCCAGCAGCAGCTCGGAGGCCTCGTCGCCGTTGACGTGGGCATGAATGTGCAGGCCAGCGTCGTGGTAGGCGTCGACGACCTTGGCCAGCACCTCCGGCGGCTGGTTCCACACGCCGTTCGGCGCGCCGTTGTAGTAGCCGGGCCAGCGCAGGCGCGCGCTGAAGCCCTGGATCGAGCCGTCGGTCATGATCTTGACGAGGCCGAACTTGAGCTTGGGGTTGTTGTGCTGCACCAGTGCCTTGACCTTGGCCACGCCCTCTTCGGTCGAGGCGGTCATGGCTGCAAAGGCCGGCACGACGCGCAGCGGATAGTCGTCCTCGACGGTGACCTTGCGATAGGTCGCCACCGTGGCATCGTCGAGCGCCATGTGGAGGTCGGTCGCGGTGGTGATACCGGCGATGCAGGCCGCATGGGCGAAGCGATACATCGACTCCCGGCTGACCGCGACGCGGTAGGGATTGCCGAGCGTGCGGTAGACCATGTAGGTCGCGGCTGCCTCCGCGAGCTCGCCTGTGGGCTGGCCGTCCTCGCCCATCAGGACGCCATGGATATTGGTCGCGGCGCTGATGCCGACCCGCGCCAGCGCCACACTGTTGATGTTCAGCAGGTGACAGCTCTGGTGCATGACGATGACCGGCCGACGCTTGGACACCCGGTCGAGGTCGCTGGCGATCATGCGGCGCCCCTCGAAGAAGATGGGATCGAGCCCCCAGGCGAAGAGCGGCGTATCCGGGTCGGTCATGCTCGCTTCCGCCTCGATCAGGCGCTCAACGACGGCGTCGATGCTCTTCAGGCCCGGCCAGCGGCGCCCGTCCGGGCCGATGCGGTCGTCGAACCCCACATAGGGTGTCGTCCAGACCGAGCCCTCGAAGGTGTGGCTGTGTCCCTCGACGAAGCCGGGCATCAGCACCTTGTCGGCGAAGCGCTCGTCGAGCTCGTAAGAACCCCAGCCCGTCAGGTCCGCCAGGTCGCCGACGCCGAGGATGCGGCCGTCACGGATGGCGACATGCGTGGCGGTGGGCCGGTTGTGGTCCATCGTGATGATGCGGCGCGCGCGCAGGATGCGAATTGGCGCTGGTCGTGTCATGGCTGCTCCCCAAGCGAAATGTGCCGGCCGAGGCCACGGGGCGCGCGCCGGCCGAGGCACGCCACGGATGCTGCCCGGCCTCCGTCTGGCAAGGATCATATCTCGGCGGCCGGCCTGTTGGCATCAGTCTTGGCGCCGGCGCCGTGACGCAGCGCCGCGCGCGGACCGCGGGTTGTCAGACGTTCGAGCCGTGGATGGCCTCGATGACGGCGGCGGTGACGTCGGCGGTTCTGGCCGTGCCGCCGAGATCGGGCGTGTGGGTGCGCGGGTCAGCCGTCACGCGCTCGATGGCCCGCATGAGCCGGCCGGCAGCAGCCGGCTCGCCCAGGTGCTCGAGCAGCATCACAGACGACCAGAACGTGCCGATGGGGTTGGCGATGCCCTTGCCCATGATGTCGAACGCGGAGCCGTGGATCGGCTCGAACATCGACGGGTAGACGCGCTCGGGGTTGAGGTTGGCCGTCGGCGCGATGCCGAGCGAGCCAGCCAGCGCCGCCGCCAGGTCCGACAGGATGTCGGCATGGAGGTTGCTGGCCACGATGGTGTCGATCGACTGCGGCTTCATCACCATGCGCATGGTCATGGCGTCGACCAGCATCTTGTCCCACGTCACATCGGGAAACTCGGCGGCGATCTCGGCGGCGATCTCGTCCCACATGACCATGGCGTGGCGCTGGGCGTTCGACTTGGTGACGACAGTCAGCAACTTGCGCGGACGGCTGCGGGCAAGGCCGAAGGCGAAACGCATGATGCGCTCGACGCCGGCCCGCGTGAACATGGCGACGTCGGTGGCCGCCTCCAGCGGCGAGCCCTGGTGGACGCGACCGCCGACGCCGGCATATTCGCCCTCCGAGTTCTCGCGCACGATGACCCAGTCGAGTTCGCGATCGCGCACGTGGCGCAGCGGCGAGGTGATGCCGGGCAGCACGCGCGTGGGGCGCACATTGGCGTACTGGTCGAAGGGCTGGCAGATCGCGAGGCGCAGGCCCCAGAGCGTGATGTGGTCGGGAATGTCAGGATGGCCGGCGGAGCCGAACAGAATGGCGTCGTGATGGCGGATGAGGTCGCGGCCGTTCTCCGGCATCATGCGGCCGTGCGTCTTGTAGTACTCGCCGCCCCAGTCGAAGTGGTCGACGCTGAAGACGAAGCTGCCTTCGCGGCTGGCCAGAGTCTGCAGCACCTCGAGGCCGGCCGAGATCACCTCGGTGCCGATGCCGTCGCCGGGAATCGCGGCGATCTTGTAGCTCTTCATCGATCCACTCCTTTGCCCTCGGTGCCCTTGCAGCAGAACCATTAGGGCTCCAGCGTCCCGGAGGGAAGCGCCTCGCTCCATCCACCGGCCTGACGGCGTTGTCACAAGGCTGCAACGAGAGTCTGTTTCTTGCCCGGGCAATGGCTTGATCAGGGCGGAGAGACCTCGTGAATGATCACCTGAGCGACTCCCGGCGATACCGCTCCGTCTTTATCTCCGACGTCCACCTGGGGACGCGCGCGGCCCAGACCCACGCCCTCCTGGATTTCCTCAAGAACGTCGAGGCCGAGACCTACTACCTCGTGGGCGATATCGTCGACTTCTGGAAGGTGCGGCGCGGCCCGGCCTGGTCGCAGTCCCACAATGACGTGCTGCAGAAGCTGTTGCGCAAGGCCCGCAAGGGCGCGCGCGTGGTCTTCGTGCCCGGCAACCACGACGAGGCGCTCCGCGATTTCAGCGGGCAGTCGTTCGGCGCCATCGAGATCGCCCGCGATGCCATCCACGTCACGCCGAGCGGCAAGCGCTACCTCGTCATGCACGGCGACGAATTCGACGTGGTGGTGCGCTACGCCAAGTGGCTCGCCTTTCTCGGCGACCGCTCCTACGAGCTGGCGCTGTGGTCCAACTTGCCGCTGAACTGGGTGCGACGGCACCTCGGGCTCGGCTACTGGTCGCTCTCGGCGTATCTCAAGAACCGCATCAAGACCGCGGTGAATTTCATCGGCGAGTTCGAGCAGGCTCTGGCGGAGGTTGCCAGGCGCCGCGGCGCCGATGGGGTGATCTGCGGGCATATCCACCACGCCGCCGATCGCATGATCGACGGGGTCCATTATCTCAACTGCGGCGACTGGGTGGAAAGCTGCACCGCGATTCTTGAATCGCAGAGCGGGCACATGCGCATCGTGCATTGGCCGCCCGCCAGCCGGGGCCTCGGCCGCACCAGTGAAGCCCCGCACGGCATCAAGGCGGCGGTCTAGCATGCGGGTTCTCATCGCCACCGATGCCTGGCACCCGCAGGTCAACGGCGTCGTCGAGACCCTTTCGCACCTGGGCAACGAGCTCCGCCGCCTCGGCGTCGAGGTGGCCTTCCTGACGCCCAAGCCGTTCCGCCAGATCGGTTGCCCGGGCTACCCCGAGATCCGGCTGGCTCTGACGCGGTCGCGCGCGGTGGCTCAATGGATCGAGGCGGCGCGTCCCGACTGGGTTCACATTGCTACGGAAGGGCCCGTCGGCTGGGCCGTGCGGCGCTGGTGCCTGGCGCATGGTCGTCCCTTCACCACCAGCTATCACACGAAATTTCCCGAGTATGCGGCCAAGCTCTTGGGCCTGCCGACATCGTGGGTCTATGCGCTGGAACGACGGTTCCATCGTGCCAGCGCCGGCATCCTCGTCGCCACGCCGTCGCTCGAAAGCGAGCTGCGCGGCCGCGGCTTCCGGCGGCTGATGCGATGGACGCGCGGCGTCGACACGGAGCTCTTCAAGCCACGCGCCGACCGCCTGTTCGGTGACGGACCGGTCTTCCTCTACGTCGGTCGCATCTCGCGCGAGAAGAACATCACGGCCTTCCTCAATGCGGACTTGCCGGGGTGCAAGGTCGTCGTCGGCACGGGGCCGTACCTCGCGACCTTGCGACGGCAGTATCCCGATGTCGTCTTCACAGGCCTCAAGCGCGGCGAGGAGCTGGCCCGTCACTATGCCTCGGCCGACGTCTTCGTGTTCCCCAGTCGCACCGACACCTTCGGTCTCGTCCTGCTCGAGGCGCTGGCCTCCGGCGTTCCCGTGGCGGCCTACCCCGCCACCGGACCGCGCGACATCATCGAGCATGGCGTCAGCGGCATTCTCGACGACGACCTCGCGAGCGCGGCGCGCCAGGCCCTCGCGCTCGGTTCCCGACAGGCCCGCCTCAAGGCGTCGTCGTTCTCCTGGGCCCGCTCGGCCCACCAGTTCCTGGACAATATCCGCGTGGCCGAAGCGGCCTGGAGGGATGCGAAGTCCTGCCTGGAGCGCGCTGCGCGCAACCAGACCCGGCCAACCAGAAGTGAAGGACAGGCAACATGACGTCTGCACAGGCAAGCGAGGAAATCGACATCTCCCGGCGGCGCAGCCAGAGGCTGGTCGGTGCTGCGGTGCACCAGCACAAGGCGCTGACGCGGGCCGGACTGAGCGAGCGCGCCTTCACCTTCGCCTTTTCCGGTCTCGTCTATCCCCAGATCTGGGAGGACCCGGTCGTCGACATGGAGGCGATGGAGCTGGCGGACGGTCAGCACGTCGTGGCCATCGCCTCGGGCGGGTGCAACGTCCTGTCGTATCTCACGGCAGCAGCGGTGCGCATCACCGCGGTGGATCTCAATACCGCGCATATCGCGCTCAATCGCCTGAAGCATGCGAGCCTGCGCCATCTCGACAGCTACGAGGCGTTTCATCGCTTCTTCGCCGACGCCGCCGCTGCCGACAACGTCCGTCTCTTCGACGAGCAGCTCGCACCCCATCTCGATGCCGAGACGCGGCGCTACTGGACCGCGCGCGACTGGCGTGGGCGGCGGCGCATCACGGCGTTCGCCCGCGGCTTCTATCGGACCGGTCTCCTCGGCCGCTTCATCGCCACGGGGCACGGTCTGGCGCGCGCGCTCGGCGGCAATCCAGCGCGGATCGTGACGGCGCGCTCGCTGGAGGAGCAGCGTCAGATCTTCGAGCGCGAGATCAGGCCGCTCTTCGGGAAACGTCTGGTGCGGCGCCTGCTCGACCGGCCAGCGGCCCTGTTCGGGCTCGGCATCCCGCCGGCACAGTACGACGCCCTGCGCGAGGGGCGGGCAATGCACGAGGTGATCGAGGAACGTCTCGAGCGCCTGGCGTGCGGGTTCGACCTCGCCGACAACTATTTCGCCTGGCAGGCCTTCAACCGCGCCTACGGGCGGGGTGCCGGCGCGCCTCTGCCGCCCTATCTGCGGCGGGAGGCCTTCGAGACGCTGCGCCAGCGTATCGGCGAGGTGCGCGTGCTCAACGTCTCACTCACGGAT
>JAGRKR010000006.1:5822-7384 GCA_020442225.1 Hyphomicrobiaceae bacterium
CTCGCCAGCCTGTGGGGCGAGATCACGCGTACGGCCAAGCCCGAGGCGCGCGTCGCTTTCCGTACGGCCGGTACGACCACGATTCTGCCGGGGCGCGTGCCGGAGATGATCCTGGGCAAATGGCACTACGAGGCCGGGCGGTCGGCCGAGTTGGGCGCGCGCGATCGTTCGGCCATCTATGGCGGTTTCCACCTCTACATCAAGGCGGCGTGACATGAACGAGATGCCCCTGCTCACCGATGAAGCGCGCATGGACCGGCACTACCGCTATCAGCGCTTCATCTATGACCACACGCGCACTCACTACCTGATCGGGCGACGGCACCTGATCCGCGACCTGGCGCCGGCGCCTGGCCAGCACGTGCTCGAGATCGGTTGCGGCACGGCCTGGAACCTCGCCAAGGCCGCACGGCTCTATCCGGAGGCCGCGTTCTTCGGCCTCGACGTCTCCAACGCCATGCTGGAGACGGCGCGCGCCTCGCTGGCGCGCAAGGGCCTCTCCCGGCGGGTGGTGTTGCGTCAGGGCGATGCGACGACGTTCGACGCCCAGAGCCTTTTTGCACGCGCGAACTTCGAGCGCGTCTTCTTCTCCTATGCGCTGTCGATGATCCCGCGCTGGGATCGTGCGCTCGATCACGCCGCTCGCCTGATCGCGCCCGGAGGCTCCCTGCACATCGTCGATTTCGGGCAGTGCGACCGGCTGCCGGCGTCGTTCCGGCGCGCGCTCTTCGCCTTTCTCGCGCACTACACGGTGGCTCCGCGTGCCGATCTCGAGGAGCGGGTGCGCAGCGTCGCGGCGACGTACGGTCTCGAAGTCCGCGTCCAGCGGCTGCATCGCGGCTATACCGACTATGCCGTGCTGCGGCGGCCCGTGTAGCCAAGCGCGGGCGTCGGCAGCTGCCCTACCTGACGAGAACGAAGACGATCGTGAAGATGACCGCGAAGAGTGAGAGGCCGGCATGGGTGAGAACCAGGGCGCGCCACCCCTGTCCCGCTTTTCCCTCCGGAGGGGGCTTGCGGTGAAGCACCAACTTGTGGTCGGCGAAGCTGCGGATCCACTCCGCCTGCTCGGCGGGAACGACCATCTTCACATCAGGCGCTTTGCGGAACTCCAACTGGATGGAGTGCGCGTCGAGGTACCAGGACGTGTCCCAGCCACGGATATTGTCGTAGGGAATGAAGAGTGGCGGATGAAACAAGGAGAAGGGCGCCAGCACCCGGAAGGAGACGCCGGTTTCATGGACGCCAATCTTCAAAATGCCCGTCAGGCTCTTGTAGCCGATGAAGCCGAGCAGCACCGCACTTTGAAAGTCGCGTTCTTCGATCGGCCGTTTGCCTTCGCCCGCATAGTGCATCGCGAGATAGCGCCAGCGGACCGAGTCGCGCCACAGAATGCCGCCGAACAGGAAGACGAAAACGCTCAACCCAAACAATAGCAGCACGGCTGGTCACTCTTGAAGGTGCGCGTGCAGCGGGGCGCCGCTCGACCGCGCCCGGCGATAGGGTATTGCCGCGCCGACGATTGCGCACCGTGCCGCTGGTGGCTACGTGTCGGCGCGACG
>JAGRKR010000668.1 GCA_020442225.1 Hyphomicrobiaceae bacterium
CCAGCCCAGCGCCTCGCGCAGCAGTCGCGTCGTCTTCATGCACTGGCAGTGATAGGGGTCGCCCTTCTGGAAATAGGAGAGCGGGATGCCGTGATAGGAGGCGAGCACGACCTCGGGCTCGAAACCTTCACGCGCGATGGCCGCGCGCACGCTCTGCGCCAGAGCCTCGATGTAGACGGGATCGTCGTGATAGGGCGGCACGGTCCGCAGCGCCGGCTGCCAACGCTGGCTCTGCAGATGCTCGAAGACCTTGTCGTTGACGGTCGCCGTGGTGCTGGCGCTGTACTGGGGATAGAGGGGAAAGACGAGCACGCGCTCGCAACCGGCCGCGGCCAGCGACGCCATGCGCTCCGCGATCGATGGTGAGCCGTAGCGCATGGCCCAGTCCACCACGATGCGGTCGTCCACGGATTTCAGTGTCGCGGCGAGTTGCTCGGACTGGCTGCGCGTGAAGGTCCTGAGCGGGCTCTCGTTGCGCTCGGTGTTCCAGATGGCCTCGTAGAGCTTGCCGCTGCGTTGCGGCCGGCGTTGCAGCACGATGAGGTTGAGGATCGGCCACCAGTAGAGCTTCGACCACTCGATGACTCGCGTGTCCGACAGAAACTCTTTCAGATAGCGCCGCATCGACCAGTAGTCGGTGCCGTCGGGCGTGCCGAGATTGATCAGCAGCACGCCGATCCGGCCGGCGGCCACGGGCGGATGCTCTTTGGGCCAGAACCGGCGTTCCGGTCCCGGCTTGGCGCGTGTCTCGAGGTCGTTCATGTCATCACTCCTCGCTCCGGTACGCCCGTGCGAGGCTCCTGGATCAGGCGAGGGTCGAAAGCAGGCCGGCCATGAGGCGGCAGCGCGGAACGAGCGACGATACGAGCAGATGCTCCTCGAAGGTATGCCCGCCGGCACCGTCGACGCCGAGACCATCGAGCGTGGCGACGCCGAGCGCGCCCGTAAAGTTGCCGTCGCTGCCGCCGCCGTACTGACCATGCGCGAGTGTGAAGCCGATCTCGGCAGCCAGCGCCTGCGCCTGCTCGAGCAATCCCATCGTCGCCGCGTGTGGCGACCAGAGCGGGCGGAACGGCCCACGCTCGACCTCGATGCGGCAACCGTCCTCCTCGCCGGCCAGCGCCATCATGCGGCGGCCCACCTCCTCGTAGATCTCTGCCGTCGGAGCCACCGTGAGCACCTGCGCCCGGCACAGGATCGGCATGACGTTGACGAACGTGCCGCCCTCGATCGTGCCAACCGAAAACGACATGCCCCGCTCGAAGTCCGACATCTGCTCGATCCGCTCGATGATGCGCGCCATGACCCGGATGGCGCTGCGGCCCTCCCGGTTCCGCCCGCCGGCATGCGACGGCCGGCCATGGATCGTCACCCAGAACCGCTGGAAGGCGAAGCGTCCACTCACGATCTTGCCGCCATCGCGCGCCGGCTCAGTCACCAGCACGTAGCGATGGGCCCGCGCCTCGGCCTCGATGTCGGCGCGCGACGAAGGGCTGCCGACTTCCTCGTCGGGCACGTACATGAAGGTCACCGGCAGGCGAGGCGATTGGCCGGCGGAGCGCAGCGCCCGCATGGCTTCGATGGCGATATAGGCCCCTCCCTTCATGTCGTAGATGCCCGGC
>JAGRKR010000669.1 GCA_020442225.1 Hyphomicrobiaceae bacterium
GGTCCGAACGGCGCCGGCAAGACGACCCTCGTGCGCACCATCCTCGGCCTCGAACGGCCCGATGCCGGAACGATCACACGCCGGCCGGGCCTCACGGTCGGCTATGCGCCGCAGCGCTTCGACCTCGACAAGACGCTGCCGATGACCGTCGAGCGCTTCCTGACCCTCGCGCGCAAGGCGTCGGCACAGGAAGTCGCGGCGACACTCGCCGAAGTCGGGGCAAGCCACGTCGCCGGCCGGCAGATCGCGAACCTGTCCGGCGGCGAGTTCCAGCGCGTGATCCTGGCGCGCGCCCTGATCCGCCGGCCCGACCTGCTGGTGCTCGACGAGCCGGTGCGCGGTGTCGACTATCTCGGCGAGGCGGACCTCTACACGCTGATCGGCCGCATCAGGACCGAGAGGGGGCTGGGCGTGCTGCTCGTCTCGCACGACCTGCACGTGGTCATGGCCGCGAGCGACCGGGTGCTCTGCCTCAATCGCCACGTCTGCTGCTCCGGAGTGCCGGATTCGGTCGCGCAACATCCCGAGTACGTGCGGCTGTTCGGCCGCGAGACGGCGCGCGCCTTTGCTGTCTATACGCACCATCACGATCACGCTCACGACCTGTCCGGCGCGCCTTGCCCGGCCCATGACCACACCCACGCGCACGCGGGCCACTCTCAAGCGGGCCACACCCATTCGGGTCACAAGCACGAGCCGCGCTCATGACGCTCGACGCCTTCCTCGTCCGCGCACTCCTCGCCGGCATCGGGCTGGCCATTCTAGCAGCCCCGCTCGGCTGCCTCGTCGTCTGGCGGCGCATGGCCTATTTCGGCTCGACGATCGCGCATTCCGGCCTGCTCGGCGTGGCGCTCGGCCTGTTGCTGGCGCTCAATCTCACGATCTCCATCCTGGTGGTTTCGCTGGCATTGGCGGCGCTGCTCATCCTCCTGGACCGCCAGCAGATCCTGCCGATGGATTCGCTGCTGGGGCTGCTGTCGCACGCTGCGCTGGCGGGCGGGCTCGTCGCCGCCGCGATGCTGACGGGCCAGCGGCTCGATCTCATGGGCTATCTTTTCGGCGACATCTTCTCGGTGACGACGAGCGATCTCGTCTGGATCGGGCTCGGCGGACTGCCGGTTCTGGGCCTGGTCGCCTGGCTCTGGCGTCCGCTCGTCGCGCTCAGCGTCCATGCCGAGCTCGCCGCCGCCGAAGGATTGCCGACGCGCGCGGCCGAGACGGCGTTCATCCTGCTCCTTGCCTTCATCGTCGCCATCGCCATGAAGATCGTAGGAATCCTGCTGATCATCGCGTTCCTGATCATGCCGGCGACGGCAGCGCGCCCGTTCGCGCAGACGCCGGAAAGCATGGTCGTGCTGGCCGGGGTCATCGGGGTCGGCGGCGTCGTCGCCGGCCTCTCGGTTTCGCTCGCCTCCGACGCACCGGGCGGCCCCGCCATCGTGCTGGCACTCGCCGTCGCGGCCGCCCTGTCGCTCGCCTGGGCGGCGCTGCGGAGCCGAGCCTGAGCGGAAGTTGAGGCGATGAGGAGATGAAGACATGACCGGCGATCCCGAGCGGCTCACCCTCTACGGCAGCTTCACCTCATCCTCGAGCTACAAGCCGATGCTGTTCCTGACGCTCTCCGGCGTCGCCTTCTCGTTCCGAACGGTGAACCTGAAGCTCGGTGCGCAGAAGGAGGCCGCCTACCTCGCCGTCAATCGCTATGGCCAGGTGCCCGCCCTGCGCCATCGCGGCATCACGGTCGTTCAGTCGAACATCATCCTCGATTATCTCGCCCGCGCGACCGGCCACTTCGACGGCGCCAGCGAGCAGGAGCGCTGGCAGGCGCGGGAATGGCTGTCGTGGGAATCCGATGCCATCGTCAACGTGGCGCGCGTGCGCTTCTTCTCACGGTTCGGCACCGCGGATCCCGCGGTCGTCGCACACTTTCGCGCGCAGGCGGAACGGGCGCTGAGCTTCGTCGACGCGCACCTCGAAGGTCGCATCTGGCTGGTCGGCGAGACGCCGACCATCGCCGATCTCGGCTGCTTCGGCCGCATGGTCTTCATGGCCGAAGGAGGCTTCGAGCGCCAGCAATGGCCGAACCTCGCCCGCTGGTGGGCGGCGATCACGGCCCTGCCAGGCTTCGCGCTGCCCTACGACCTCATTCCGAAGCGCGATACGGAGTTTGCCGCTCGCTGATCGCCGTGGCTCACGAGCGGCGGCGCCAGTACCAGAGCGCGGTCGCCTCCATCGCAAGCATGGCGAGCACGGCGCATCCGAACAGCAGCCACTCGCCGACCTCCGCGCCCCAGGTGTCGATGATCGCGGCGTAGATCGTTGGCGCCAAAGCGTTCACCAGCATGATCGGCGTCGCGATCAGCCCGAGCACGGTGCCGTAGCCGGCCGGCCCGAACAGAGCCAGCGGTACGGCCCCTCTGACGATCGTCAGGATGCCTTGCGAGGCGCCCATCACCAGGGTGAACGCCAGTGCGAGCGGAAAGCTGGCCCCCGCCCACAACAGAAGAAGGATGGAGGCCGGCAGGAGCGCGATCGAGATCCGCCCCACCGTCAGGGGATGCAGATTGCGCCACCAGAACATTTCGACGATGCGTCCGCCCACCTGCGCCACGCCCTTGAGCGACGCCAGCCAGACGGCGGTTGCGACAGCCAGACCGGTCGACTCCAGCACAGACACGAGCAGCACCGACAGCACGCCGAAGACGAAGCCGTTGAGCGACATGATCAGCGCGAAGAGTGCGATGCCGATGCGCCGGGCGCGGCCCTCGAGCGGCTGGCGCTCAGTCGCGTTCGCACTCTGGCCAACAGCGGCGGCAGGAGCGGCCGCCGCCTCGCGCCGCGCCAGCCCCGCGAGATGCAGCGGCAGGCAGATGAAGGCATTGAGCGCCGCGTAGATGAGGACGGCTTCGCGCCAACCCACAGCCGCCGCCAGATAGTGCCCGATCGGCCAGAAGATGCTCGACGCCAGGCCGCCGAACAGCGTCAGGTACGAGATCGCACGCCGGCCGCGCGTCGGCGTCACCTGCACGAGCGCCGCGAATGCCGCGTCGTAGAGCGTCATGCGCATGGCGATGCCGAGGAACGCCCAGACGGCGAGATAAATCGCCTGATCCTTGACGTGGGCGAGCGCCACGAGGCCGACCGCCATCAGCGCCGAGCCGATGGTCATGATCCGCCGTCCGCCATGCATGTCGATCAAGCGACCGATCCAGGTCGAGGCGAACCCGCCGGTGATCAGCGCCACCGTGAAGCCGAGAAATACCGTGCTCCGTGACCAACCCATCTCGGCCAGGATCGGCGTGCCGAGCACGCCCAGCGCATAGTGGGTGGTGCCCCAGCCGATGATCTGCGTGATTCCGAGCGCGAGCACGGCCCACATCATGGGATCTGCGAGACGCCCACCCGCCGGTCTCTGTTGGACCGCCCCGACCATGCGATCGCCGCTCCCCTGTTTCGTGATGGGCTCGTTGCCGAGCGGCAAGGAGAGTGAGGGGCGAGCTACCGCCGTTCAAGTACAATCGTCACGAAGCCGTGATCTTCTGCACCGGAGCAGCGTATCTATCCCCTGGACGCCGATGTGACCCGGCACGATATTCCCGGCAAAGGAGTGCCAACTTGACCGATGACGAGCAAAACCGCTTCTCGGCGCGCGCGGCCCGCTATGTGAAGGTCGGCGCCAACGTCGGCGGCATCGCTGCGCGCATGGCGGGCGGGCGGCTGCTCGGCCGCGAACACGACCGGGCGCGTTATGCGGCAGACCTCGCACAGGCCCTCGGCGGCCTCAAGGGACCGCTGATGAAGGTGGCGCAGCTCCTCTCCACGATCCCGGAGGCGCTGCCGGCCGAGTACGCGATGGAGCTGACCAAGCTGCAGAGCCAGGCGCCGCCCATGGGTCCCGCCTTCGTCAGGCGGCGCATGGCCGCCGAGCTCGGGCCTGACTGGGCCGCCCGCTTCTCAACCTTCGAGCAGCAGGCTGCCGCCTCCGCCTCGCTCGGGCAGGTGCATCGCGCCCGGGACCATTCGGGACGGCTCCTGGCCTGCAAGCTGCAGTACCC
>JAGRKR010000670.1 GCA_020442225.1 Hyphomicrobiaceae bacterium
CGTGCTCGGCCGCGAGCCGGAGATCTCCTTCGACGGGCTTACGGCGGAGAGGTACGGGTGAGGGGATGGGGAAGTTTGCTGAGGCTTTGGTGAATGGCTGAACCGGGGCGGGGAAGAGACCGGCCGTTTCCACTCGTCTAACCAAGAACTGCAAAAGAATTTTATTGCGCTTATTGATACTGTCCGGCGTGGATTTGGTAGTATTTTGCATGAGCGAATCTCCGGACAGCAATAACAACAAGCCAGCGCGCGGTGTGCTTGCCGGAAATTTGGGCGAACCTATCAGGCTCACAGATCTGACTCACGTTGGCGTGAGTGCTGAAGCGGCACGCGGTGGTCAAAAGATAAAGCTTTGGACACGTCTCTCTCTGACATCCGACGATCGTCATTTCTATCGGATCGTCGAGGGCTTTGCCGCCCATATCGAACACATGGCTCGTCAGGTCGGGCACCATGTCACTCTAACCAAACCCGGCTTCATTCTTCTGGTGATCCATCCGGACAATACAGGCGAGTTATGGCTGGATGCTGCAGCGGTTTCGCTGAATGTACTGGCTAAGCGCCCAATAAAGGCGGGTACATTCGTGTTCGAGCATGATATCGCGGATGTCACGGCGATGTCGTTCCCGCTGGTGGAAATCGGTAAGCAAGATCGCGTGCTGTGCGTCTTTCGAGAGGGATGGCGGTTCGCACTTTTTTTTGATTTCAATCCCGATGGCGATCTTTCCATCGAGAACATGGAGAGAGACCTCGGAACACTCCATCGCCAGCTCAAATACCGCGATCTCTACGACGCTATCTCTGATCAGCGTGTATTTGGGCGGCTTCTCGAAGCCGGGTGGTTCCCTTTTGTCGAAATACTCGGTCGGGAATTTCAAGAGCTTGCGAGCCACTGCGAGGCGGGTTTCGATCTCGACGATGTGGAAGCAAAGCTGCTCGCAGCGTTTAGTGCCGAGCGAATCGAAACGATGTTTACGCGCTGGATGGCCAAGCCACATTTTTCCGGAAAGGAGCGCCTGCTCCGCTCAGCGCTCAACAATTTCGCTTCGGGCGATTCCATCGCCGTCCTAAAGATCGTACTGACCGAGATCGAAGGTATTCTGGGCGAAGCTCATCAAACGTCCTACGGCAAAGGCGCAAGGCTCAAAAGGCTTCTGGAGTTCGCTGTCCAATCGGCGGAGAAAAAAGCGGGCCAGCCTAACACCTTGCTATTTCCAGCCGCGTTCGCACACTATCTGAAATCACACACATTCGCGGACTTCGATCCGGTGGCGCGGACTGGAAAATCGAGTTCGCGTCATGCCGTTGGCCATGGCGCGGCGGCTGATGATAGCTACACCCAGGTCCGGGCGCTGCAGGCGCTACTGACGCTCGACCAATTGGCCTTCTATACATAACTTTTTTTGGCTTAATTCCGGTGGGGCCAGACTCAGTATCTTGGGTATCCTGAGCGTTGTTGGGGAGCGGGGACTAAGGCGGTTGTGAATGGGGCCGCTTTTGAGGGTGGCGGCAGCCGTGCAACTTCTGTCGCTATCTGCATCATGAAGAACGACTGTCTTGACGACTGCTTCGAATTGCCTAACTTCAGCTTCTGAACGATCGGAATGGCGGCGCGAAGCGGTCGTTGATCAGGTGACAGGTTGGGTGTCGCCTTGACCCCCTCCCTACACCCCCCTCGTAATCCCGCCGTCCACGCGGATGTTCTGGCCGGCGCTCATCCGCACCCGCGCTCACATCACCGCCCGGACCGGCGGAATGCGGCGCAGCAGCGCGATGAGCGGCAGCGAGATGGCAAGCGTTCCGGCCAGAACGACCAGGAATTTCAGCAGGGCCGGCCACTGGAAATTCAGCAGCGCCACCTGCAGGGCGATCACCACGAACAGGTGGATCAGGTAGACGCCGTATATGTTGCCTTCCAGCGCGTGCAGCAGGCGGCTGTCGGCGGAGAGATAGCGGCGGAACAGCACCACGATGCCCAGCATCATACCGACGCCCACGACCGGCTCCAGATAGGCCCAGACGATGCGCATTTGCATCGTATCGGGCTGCGCGAGACGCGGTGTCGCGGGAATCGCAAGCGCCAGGAAGATGAGCGCGCCCGCCGCGAACCAGGGCAGGGCGGTCCTTGCGTCCATGCGCGAGAGCCAGTGCGCCCGGCCGGCGACGATGCCGATGACAAACAGGGTGACGTAGAACGGCATATGGGCCGGTTCGCCCGGAACCAGGCCGGCAA
>JAGRKR010000671.1 GCA_020442225.1 Hyphomicrobiaceae bacterium
ACGAGACGGTCCGGCATCTCGTCGGCGCCATGGCCACGCGCTCCGGCGCCAGCGCAGGTACGCCGGTGGCCGTCCTCGCCACGGTCGCGCTGACCGGTAAGGGCATCCCCGCGCTGGCCAGCGAGATCGACAGGATCGCCGAAAGCCGGATTGCCGTGCCGCCACGCGAACGGCGCCGGCGGCGCGCCCGCTACATCCTGGCGCGTGCCACCGCCGAGCTGATCACGAGACGGCTGAAGTCCGGCAAGGGTGCCGAGCTGGAGGCCGTCTGCGACGGCCTGCTCGGCGGCACCATCGGCCTTGGCGAGGCGGCGCGCCGCCTCCTCGATGGCTGATCACACGTCGCCGCAACGAATCCGTTAGGGGCATGCGACGGGCATGCGCCCCAAATCGGCCCCCTTAAGCTCCATCCTTCCAATGCCCTGCCCATGCAGCGGCACTGCGACCATGCACGATCACCAGCGGCGGCGGCGGCGGCGGTCCCAGTCGTCGCTGGGTGCAGCCAACGTCGGCAGGTGGCGCCGGCGGGAGTCGTGCCTGAACTTCCGGCATCGATACTTGAGCGGGCTCGTCTCGAGGGGGCGCGCGATGAGCTTGAGCGTGCCGCTGAGCGATTCCGTGGTCAGGAACCCCGCCCTCAGGAAGTACTCGAGGCGCGACTGCAATGCACGGTCGCGCGGCCCGCGCCAGCGGTCCGGCATGCACGCCCACGGCAGCGTCAGATTGCTGCCCAGACCGCGCCGCGTAAGCAGATAGGTCAGGGGATGCATGCCCTTCTCGGCGAGCGGCTGGCAGCGATGATCGTAGGTCCCGGTGAGACCGGCGTCACTCAGAGGCTTCTCCAGCAGCGTCTCGTAATAGGCGACGGCGGCGTGTCCGGCCCGATCGCGCAGCGACTCGTCGCACATATCCTCCTGCATGTTCTGGAGAGCGAGCTGGAATTGATCCCGCAGGCCCGCGTGCGTTGCATCCGTCAGGCCAAGCTTCTGCAAGGATCGCTCGAAGGTGACGGTCGGGCTCGTGCCGGAGCTGCCGAACATGAAGATGCCTGCTGCCAGCAGCACCCCGAATGCCGCGATCACCACCACCAGCAACGTGCCATAGGACGTTTCGTCCGCGTTCTCCGGCTCGTCCTGACTGTTTGATTTCCGCCCGAATTCCATCGTGAATGAACCCCACATTTACGATGGCGGGAGACTACGACGGATGCGGAAACAATCCCTGAAAGTGCGGCGTGGACACCGCTTCGCAGCCAAAGCGCCACCGGTTGTGGTGAACACACCACCACCGCGCCGCCCACTTCGGGACACCGGGGCATGCGCGGTGTGCGCCACCAGCCCGCTCCGCTCCGTCAGGGACGCCACGCGCAGGCCGCCCTCAGGCGCTGGCCTGCTTCAAGCGGCCGGTGGCACCCATCAGCTTGTACGTGATCGAATCGATCAGCGCCTCGAAGCTGGCGTCGATGATGTTGGGCGACACCCCGACCGTCGACCAGCGATCGCCGGTACTCCTGTCGTAGGTCTCGACCAGCACGCGCGTCACCGCCTCCGTGCCGCCGGTCAGGATGCGCACGCGATAATCGACGAGCTCGAGAGCTGCGATGTGCTCCTGGTATCTGCCGAGATCCTTGCGCAACGCGCGGTCGAGCGCGTTGACCGGCCCGTTGCCTTCCGCCACCGACCATACCGGCTCGTCCTGGCAATCGACGAAGACCTTGACGGTCGCCTCGGACACCGTGACCAGCTCGCCCTTCGCGTTGTGCCGCTTCTCCACCATGACGCGGAAGCTGTCCACGGTGAAGAAGGCCGGCACCTCGCCGAGCAGCCGGCGCGCCAGCAGCTCGAAGGAGGCGTCCGCCCCCTCGTAGGCGTAGCCGCCGGCCTCGCGCACCTTCACTTCCTCGAGCAGGCGGACGACGCGCGGATCGTCCTTCGAGACGTCGATGCCGACGCGCTCCAGCTCCGATAGGATGTTCGACTTGCCCGCCTGGTTGGAAACGAGCACCCGGCGGCGATTGCCGACGCTCTCCGGTGGCACGTGCTCGTAGGTGCTCGGGTCCTTGAGGATCGCCGAGGCGTGGATGCCGGCCTT
>JAGRKR010000066.1:0-2769 GCA_020442225.1 Hyphomicrobiaceae bacterium
GCCTCGACGTAGACGCGCTCGACGGCATATCCGGCGATCTCGCCACCGATGATCTTGCCGGCGGCCGCCTCCGTCGCCTCGGGCGACGTGGCGAACAGCACCGCACCCGCCTTGCCGCGCCGCCCCGTCGGGACCAGCGCCTTCACGACGACCTCGCCGCCGAGCTTGCGCGCGAGCGCGGCCGCCTCAGCCGGGCTCGACGCGGCACCCCCGCTCGGCACGGGCAAGCCTCGTCCCTTGAGATACGATTTCGCCAGATCCTCCGTCAGCGTCAGCATCCCACCCTCACGTTTTCGGCCCGTAGACCAGACGCGCCAGATCCTTCTTCAGCTCCTCGAGCCGCTTGGCGCCGAGAATCGACACGTAGTGCTCTTCGACGGCGTGACGCGCCTCGGCATTGCGCTTCAGGAAGCGCCGGCCCTTGTCGGTGAACACGATGATCGTGGCGCGGCCGTCGTCTGGGTCCGGCCTGCGGCGGATGATGCCCAGGCGCTCGTACTCACCGACGATCTTGGCGACGCGCTGCTTGGAGAGCCCGCTGCGCTCGGCCAGGGCGCTCGCACGCATCCCGGACGGCTCGAGGAACGGCAAGATGGCCAGTTGAGCCTCGGACAGCGGCTGCCCCTGGCGCTCGCGCACATGCCCCAGCGCACGGGCCAGAAAATCGCGCCGCGCCAGCGCCAACAGGCGCCCGATGCTCAACTTGAGCTCGTTGCCCATGTCCGCGAGATCACGCTCGGGGATGCTCAACTCGCGCCCTCGTGAAATTCGTCAACAGAGGGGACTATATTTGTCCACACAACTGCCGGGCGTCAACCGAATCTCGCATCACAGCTTTCGCTGCGCCGCGTTCCGTCCCGCCGTCCGCCCACCGACGAAGCATTCGGCCAGATTGCCGCCGCCGATGTAGAGGTGACCGAAGACGCCACCGCATTCGCCGGCCGCGTACAGGCCCGGGATCGGCTGGCGATAGCCGTCCAGCACGCGCTGCTCGACGTCGTGCACCGGTCCGCCGTGCGTATTCGAGCAGACGGGCCAGACCTCCGCCCAATAGTAGGGCGGCGTGGCGATCGTCATCATCGAGGACGGCGGTCGCCCGAAGGCCTCGTCCGCACCGGACGCACAGGCGGCGTTCCAGTCGCGCAGAAGCGACGCCAGAACTCCGTGGGCGATGCCGGTCTGCTCGGCAAGCGCCTCCACGCTGTCGGCCTTGCGCACGATGCGATCCTCGAGAGCCCGCAGCGTAGCCTCGCTCCAGTCGAACTTGAGGCGCCGATCATTGAAGGTCGGCGAGACCAGCGGATAGGTTCCGCGCCCCGGCGCATCCATGATCATGATCGAAGGAATGCGAAGGTAGCTCATTGTCTCGGTATCGAGCGTCGCCATGTGGCGCCAGGAGGTGTCCTGGGCATAGGGCGGATACTCGTTCATGTAGCGCCGGCCGGCGCGATCGACGATGATCCAGGGCATTTTCACGTCCGCGCGCGCGCCGACGCCCGGCACCCAGTCGGGAAGCCGCTTGGGCCGCAGCCCGAACGGATAGGCGGGGTCGGGATGGCGGAAGCCGTAGACCCCGTGCCAGTGCCACATGTGCCAGAGCTCGGCGCCGACATCCTGCGCCATGCGGATGCCGTCACCCGTGTTGCCGAGGAAGGCCGCATTCAGCACGGGCTTTTCCTGCCAGAACTGGCGCTGGATGTCATGGCCGGCCTCGAAGCCGCCGCACGTCAGAACGACGCCGCGGCGCGCCTCGATGGCGATGTGGCGACCGTTGTGCGAGGCGGTGACGCCGATCACCGCGCCGCTGCTGTCGGTGATCAAGCGCTGCGCCGGCGTCTCGAGCTTCACCTCGATGCCGCGCTTCCTGATGTTCTGGTAGAGCGTGTGGAAGAGCCTGACGCCCGGTGCGCGCTCGATCGGCACAAAGCTCGAGACATAGGGATAGGTCTTGGCCGGCTCGAAGCCCGGCACCTCGCTGATGCTGATGAATCCGAAGGTATCGCGACCGGGAAACGGATAGTTGCCGCCATTGAGCCGCTTCTCGTAGCGCGCGCCGTTCACCTGCACGAGCTTTTCGAAATAGGCGGGCATCTCCGACATACCCTGCGCGAGCGCCTCCAGCACGTCGTCCGGCGTCGTATCGGCGCAGGTCGCCTTGAGGTAAGCGAACCCCTGCTTGACGTCCTCGACGAAGCGAACGCTGCCACCGGACGTGATGGAAATGCCGCCGGGGTCCGGCATCTTCTCGAGGATCATCACCTCGGCGCCGGCATCGTGCGCCTCGATCGCCGTGACGCCGCCGGCATAGCCGAGACCGATGACAACGACGTCTACCGACGCGTCCCATTTGCCGGGCTTGCTGCGAGATGGATTTTGATCTGGCGTCATTGCGCACTCCCTCCCATTATCGCTCCCCGGACAGGCGAGCATGATGATTGGCCGCCTGCATCGGTCGATTTCGCACCGACCCTAGTGATGGAGGAGGCTCATGAAAATAGTCCGCGCCGCAGCGCGAACAACGAAGCAGGCGCCGGCGGACAAGTTCACCGGCGTCGTACTGCAAGAAGAGGTCGTCGTCGGCAAGGCGCCGTCGCGCATGCGCGCCACCAGCGTCACGTTCAATCCCGGCGCCCGTACCGCCTGGCACACGCACCCCGTGGGGCAGACGCTCTACGTGCTGTCCGGCGTCGGGCGCGTGCAGGAGAAGGGCAAGCCGGTGCAGATCCTGCAGCCCGGCGACACCGTGATCATTCCCCCAAACGTCGAGCA
>JAGRKR010000066.1:2876-7825 GCA_020442225.1 Hyphomicrobiaceae bacterium
CCAAGCCGCCAGCGTCCATCGCCTGACGAGACGATCGATTTCTGCTGGGCCGTCCGCAACGCTCAGCCCTTCGGCGTCTCCGGCACGAGGCTCTTGACGATGGATGCGTCGAGAGCCTCGTAGTCGTGATAGCGGATGACCTCATAGAGCCGCTGGCGCGTCTGCATGCGTTCGAGCTGCGGCGCCGTGGTGTCGTCCTTGGCGAGGCCGCGGTACAGCTCGGCGAGCGCGTGCGCCGCGACGCGCAGTGACGAGGCGGGCCAGATCACCATCTTGTAGCCCATCTCCTCGAACTCGCGGCCCGTCATCATGGGGGTGCGGCCGAACTCCGTCATGTTGGCGAGCATCGGCACGCCCGGCATGGCCTTGGCCACGGCCTGGAAGTCCTCACGCGACCGCAAGGCCTCGGGGAAGAACACGTCGGCGCCGGCTTCCATGAAGATCCGGCCGCGCCGCACCGCGCCTTCGACACCTTCGGTGGCCGCAACATCTGTGCGCGCGATGATCAGGAGGTGACGCCGCGCCCGGCGCGCCGCCGCGATCTTGGCAGCCATCTGCTCGGCCGTGACAAGCACCTTGTCGTTGAGGTGGCCGCACTTCTTCGGCAGCACCTGATCCTCGATCTGCACGGCGGCGGCGCCGGCGTCCTCGAGCTCGCGCACCAGCCGCATGGCGTTGAGCGCCTCGCCGAAGCCGGTGTCGCCATCGACCAGGATCGGCAACTGCGTGGCGCGCGATATCATGCGCGTGAAGAAGCAGAGCTCCTCCATCGAAATGATGCCGAGATCGGGCAGGCCCATGCTGGCCGTGATGGCGGCGCCCGAGATGTAGAGCGCCTCGAAACCGGCATCCTTCGCCAGCAGCCCGGCCATGGCGTTATGGGCGCCCGGCATGCGTACGATACCGGGTCGCTCGAGCAGCTTGCGAAGCCGATGTCCTGCCGGCTCGAGATCGGCCTTATCCCCTTGCAGCCATGCCGCCATGATGCACTCCGGTTCCGCTTGCGATGAAAAATTGTGAGATCTCGTGCCGCGCCGTACGACGCCCGCCGCAAGACGCGCGACAGCAGACGCGACGATTGCTGACAAGACAGCAACGATGCACGAATTGCCTCGAGGCGCAAGAGGCGGGCTCGCGGTGCCGTCTCGCTCAGGTCTTCGCCTTGATGACGATCGGCGGCTCGATCAGGTGCACCTCGATGGGCTTCGCAGGAACGAGCCGCGGGTTGCTCGGGTAGCTCGAAGCGCCCTCCTGCGGAGCAATTTCGAGATCTTCCTCGCGTGGCACCCGCTCGATGCCGATCGGGTAGACGGTCAGGCTCTTCTCATCGAAGCGCAGCCGCAGAAAGTTCTTGTAGTCCTTGATCCGCAGTGCCGCGAAGGCCTGCTCCGCATGCATCTTGCCGAAGAAGCCCGTGAACACCCAGTATGCACCCCAGACGAAACCGCCAAGCAGACCGCCGATCGGGATCATTTCGAGGGGATAGAGGCTGCCGAGCAGACCGCGGACCCAATTTCGCCGCCCAGCCGGCCCCTCGCCAGCCGCGCCGGGGGCTGCCTCGAACGGCTTCTGGATCTGCTGGGTCAGGTCGCTACCCCGCTCGCTTCCACCGATCTGATATTGAAGCATCCCGATGAAGCCCTCGACCCACGACTTGATGACATTGGCAATCTCGTTGTGAGCCGCCAGGGCCAGCAGGAGCAGGGTCATCATCAGCGTCAGGTGTGCGAGGAAGTGCAGGGTTCCGACGCCCACCTTGAGCAGTAAGCGGGTCATCCTCGACCAGTTCTGCGTCAGTTCGACATAGCTGACCAGCACGAGCCCCGTGCCGAAGAACATCACGAAAAAGAAGATGTCGAGGCTGACCGCCTGGAAAATGTAGAGCGGCAGCTTCGTCCATACGGGCCAGAAGGTCGAGAAAGTGACGGTGTCGATAGAGTGGCCGATACCTGGCGCGGCGGAGATGTTGAGCTTTTTCGTGACGAGGTGGAACTGCCACGTCATCAGCCAGTAGATGAGGCCGATGCCGAGCGCGAATTTGAAGTTGTAGAGCGGGAAGAGGAGATTGCGGAAGCTGAGCATCATGCTTCGCGACTTCGGCGGATAGCACACGGTCGATGGCCGCGCGACGGCATCCTCCGCAGGGGCCGGGGCAGGCGCCGCTGGCGCGCCCGGCGCGTAGCTCTCGGGCTTGGGCTCCCCTTCCGTTGCGCGCTTCTGGTCCTCACCGCTCTGCGCGGGCTTCAGCGAGACGTCGACCTTGCGCTTGGCCCAGCGCTCCGTCATGGGCGCGGCCTTGCCATCGCCGCCTTCGGGCTCGACGTCCGCAGGCTGCGCCGGCACCTTCAGCTCTGGCCAGCGCACCTGGATGGTGTCCTTGAGGATGTGGGTCGGGTGCAGAAAGGCGCCGCCGCCGCCCGCCACGAAGAAGTGCACGTCGATGTCTTTGGTGTAGTAGCGGTTGTAATGGTGCCAGTCGCCGGCGATGAGGGCGTGGACCTTGGCGCCGTTCTTGCGCGCGATAGAGGTGATCTTGAAGAAATTCTCTTCCGCGTCGATGCCTTCGTAGTCGGCCAGCAGCCAGTTCGGCTGCGCCATGCAGATGACGATGCGATCGTCCGGGCCGGTCTGGTCGGCGAGCAGCTCGAAGTAGCTCACCTGGCTGCTGTCCAGGTACTTGGAGAACTGGATGTCGGGTCCCCAGATCCACCACTTGTAGGGGAGCTGCAGCGCCCAGTACGAGCGGTGCTGCTGTGTTTCCCAGCCGCCGATCTTGGTGCCCTTGCGATCGAGCGTGCCGTCACGAGAGACGCAGAAGAGCGAATCGAAGCTCGACAGCCCATCGTACCAGTCGTGATTGCCGGGCAGGGCGAACAAGCGCCGCTGCGGCTCGGCGACGTTGAAGGCCCAATCGAAGGGATTCTGCAGCCGCAGCCGGTACTCTTCGCGCGTCGCCTGAGGATAGGCCTGATCACCACCGAGGATGAGGATCTGGCCCGCCGGCAGCGGGTCCATGCTCGCCAGGCTCAGCTCGGGTTGAGCCAGCAGGAATGCGGTCGCGTACGTCGGCTCGAAGCCGTCGCCGATGTCTGAAAGATAATCGATCCAGAAGGCGCCCGATGCATCGCGCCGGATGTAGTTCTCGAACTTGCTCGGATCGGCGCTCGAATAGTCGTAGCGCGTCTTCAGCTCGTCGACGCTGGCGCGGTCGGTCGCGGCCTGCATGAGCCGGTTGTCGGCATACTGGCCGAACAGGCTCGAGATCACCGTGTGGATGCCGGTCTTGATCAGCACGCCGGGATTGTACCAGCGCACCATCTTCGGCAGCTTGCCCTTGCGGATTTGCTGCTGTGGCTCGTCCGCCATGCCGATCCCCCCCTGCGTACGCGGTACCTTCATGCGGCGGCCGCGCTGTCGGCGGCCTCACGGCAACCGTCCACGCTCGCCGACCACTGCCCTGAGCAGGCATCGCCAGGGGTACAGCATAGCCACTTGCCGGCGAGGGACAAATGCCTTCCGAACGCGTCGGAAGACCGGCGCACGAAAAGTTGCCGGGCGTTGCCGAGCCGTCGCGGTCAGCCCACGCCGCCGTCGTTCAGGTGGCAGGCGGAGAAGCGCTGAGGCGCGATCGGCCGCAGCTTGGGAACCTCGGCCCGGCAGCGCGGCCCGGCATGGGGACAGCGCGGATGGAAATGGCAGCCCGGCGGCGGATCGATCGGGGACGGGATCTCGCCCTTGATCGGCTGGAAGTTGCGCTTCCTCTGGTCGAGACGCGGCACCTCGTCGAGCAGCGCCCGGGCGTAGGGATGGTTGGGCGCCTCGAACAGCTCCTGGGTCGGAGCCGTCTCGACGATGCGGCCGAGATACATGATGACCACGCGATCGGCGATGTGCTCGACGACGCCGAGGTCGTGGCTGATGAACAGGTAGGTCAGATCGTAGGTCTCGCGCAGGTCCATGAAGAGATTGATGATCTGCGCCTGGATCGAGACGTCGAGTGCGGCGATGGCCTCGTCGCACACCAGGAACTCGGGCTTCACTGCGAGCGCGCGGGCGATGCCGATGCGGCTGCGCTGGCCGCCGGAGAACTGATGCGGGTAGCGGCGGCGGAACTCGGGATCGAGCCCGACCTTGCGCATGACCTCCCCGACATAGTCGTCGACCTCACGCCGCGAGACGAGCCCGTGCGCCTTGGGACCCTCGCCGATGATGTCGCCGACGCGCTGGCGCGGATTGAGCGAGGCATAGGGGTCCTGGAAAATCATCTGCACGGCCAGTCGGGCGTCCTTCGCCTCGCTGCCGGAGAGATGCGAGCGCTCCTTGCCGCGGAAGCGCACGACGCCCTTCGTCGGCGCCAGCAGATCCGCAACGATGCGCCCGAGCGTGGACTTGCCGCACCCGGACTCGCCCACCAGACCCACGACCTCTCCCTTGTTGATGGCGAGGTCGACACCGTCGACGGCGTGCACGACGATCTCGCGCACGCTGGAGCCGAGCTTGGCGGCGATGCGCTCAGCGAGATCGAGCGATTTGACGAAGCGCTTGTAGACCCCGGCGACCTCGATGATCGGCGTTCCGGTCGCAGTGCCGGGCTTCGGCGCAGCGGTTTCCATCGTTGCCTCGGTCATGTCAGCGCAGCCTCCGAAACGGGATGGAAGCACCGCACCTTGCGATCGGGCGCAGGCGAGGTCTCGGGCGGCTCGTTGGCACACTCGGGCTTCGCGTAGAAGCAGCGGGCGCGAAACGCGCAACCCGGCTGGATGTTGAGCAGGGAGGGCGTCATGCCCGGAATCTGCGTCAAGCGCTCGCCCCGCTTGTTGTGGCTCGGCACCGAGCCGATCAGCCCGTGGGTATAGGGGTGCAGCGGCCGGTCGATCACGTCGTCCGTCGATCCGGTCTCGACGATGCGGCCCGCGTACATGACCGCGATCCGGTCGGCGAGCGCCGCC
>JAGRKR010000672.1 GCA_020442225.1 Hyphomicrobiaceae bacterium
CGCTCGGGGATCGCATGCGGCGGCGGACCCGATCCAGCGGGGCCACCGAAGCCGCCGTCGCCGCGGGCGAACGTGGTCGAGCCGAGCGTGAACATGGGCGCGCCGTCATCAGCCGCGCGCACGGCGATCTCGGTATGGATGACGGCGCCGCGCCCCGGACCCTTGTCGTAAGCCGCCACCACGCGGCTGTCGGCGACGAGTTCACCTGCGACCGCCAGCGGCCGATGCAGGGTCAGCCGCTGCTCGCCGTGCACGACCTTGGTGTAGTCGTAGCCCGAGTCCCTGAGCAGCGCCGTCCGCGTCAGGACCGTAGCGAGCGACGGCACGGCCTTGAGACCTGCCCCTTCGAATACGAACGGCAGCTCCTTCTCGTCGTAGGGGTCTCGCCCCATGCCGATACCGACCGCATAGAGCATCGTCTCCCGGTCGGTGTAGCGGAACCGGTCACCGTCGCGCTTCAGCGCCATCAGTCGCTCGTAGTCGAGTGCCATCCCGTGCCGTCCCTCGCCTGCCCCTCAGTCGAGCTCCTTGCCGTCCATGCCGACGTTGCGCCGCGCCGCCGCCACCATCTCGCTGACGATGGGGCCGAGCGTCGTCGGATCGGCGATCTGCTCGATCGTCGGACCGCGCCGCCAGCCCTCGCAGACGGAAAGGATGCCGTTGCCCGCCTGGAAAACACGCCCCGACACGTGATCCGACTCACGGCTGGCGAGCCAGGTCACGAGTGGCGCCACCCAGCGCGGATCTCGACGGGCGCGCTGCTCCTCGTCGAGCTGGCGCAGCCCTTCGGTCATGCGCGTGACGGCCGATGGCGCGACAGCGTTGACCGTCACGCCGTAGCGGCGCAACTCGCGCGCGGCGATCACGGAGAAGGCGGCGATGCCGGCCTTGGCCGCGCCGTAGTTCGTCTGGCCGACGTTGCCATAGATGCCCGAGGTCGAGCTCGTATTGATGATGCGGGCATGCACGGGCCCGCCGAGTTCCTTGCTCTTGTCCCGCCAGTAGGCGGCCGCATGCCGCGCCGGCACGAATGTGCCCTTGAGGTGCACGCGCACGACGGCGTCCCACTCGTCCTCGCTCATGTTGACCAGCATGCGGTCGCGCAGGATGCCGGCATTGGAGACGACGACATCGAGCCCGCCGAACGCGTCGATGGCCTGCTCGACGAGACGCTTGCCCTCGTTCCAGTCGGCGATGTCGTCGCCATTTGCGACCGCCTCGCCACCGCGGCCGCGGATCTCCTCGACGACGGTCTCCGCGAGCGCCGTATCGCGCCCGCCGCCGTCGAGCGTAGCGCCCAGGTCGTTGACGACGACTTTCGCGCCGTGCTCGGCCAGCATCAGCGCATGCTCGCGCCCGATGCCGCGGGCCGCGCCCGTCACGATCGCCACACGCCCTTCGCAGAGCCTCGCCATGCTGCCGCTCTCCTCGCCGCCTTTCGTCCGTACCTTTTCAGTTTGTGTCGGCGGCGATTTGCAAGCAACATGAATTGGAGCGAACCGTCACCGACCAGAGAGGAGAATGCGTCTTGTCCACGCGCCCGCTGCCCGAGCCCACTCCCGAGACACAGCACTACTGGGACGGCTGCAAGGCCGGAGAGTTGCGGCTGCAGGCCTGCAACGATTGCAGCCATACCTATTTCCCGCCGCGCCCGTTCTGCCCGAAATGCGGCTCGCGGAGCGTCAAGGTCGTCAAGGCGAGCGGCCGCGCCAGGCTCCACAGCTACGTCATCCATCATCGTCCGCTGGCCGGCTTCACGCCACCCTATGCCATCGCCGTGGTCGAGCTCGACGAGGGGCCGCGCATGATGACGAACATCGTCGGCTGTCCGCAGACGCCCGAGGCGCTGCAGCTCGACATGCCGCTCGAGGTCACCTTCGAGAAGCAGACGGACGCCATCACGCTGCCGTTCTTCAAGCCGTCCGGAACGTGAGAAGGGGCAGGACGATGAAACAGAAATCAGTCGCCGTCGTCGGCGCGGCCGAGACCACCGACCTCGGCAAGATCCCCGGCATGTCGCAGATCCAGCTCCATGCCGACGCCGCCCTCAATGCCATGAAGGACGCCGGCCTCAAGCCGTCCGACATCGACGGCATCGCCACGGCCGGCGAGACGCCGGTCACGCTGGCGCAATACCTCGGGCTCACGCCCAAGTGGGTGGACGGCACCGCGGTCGGCGGCTGCTCGTTCATGATCCATGTCCGGCATGCCGCCGCCGCGATCAATGAAGGGCTGTGCTCCACCGTGCTCATCACGCACGGCGAATCCGGCAGATCCCGCGTGGCGCCGACGCCGCGCCCGCCCTATCCGGGCAGCCTCGCCGGCCAGTTCGAGGCACCCTATGGCGTCATGGGGCCACCGACGATGTTCACCATCCCGGTGCTCCGATACATGAAGACCTACGGCGTCACCGAGGAGCAGGTGGCCATGGTGTCCGTGGTGCAGCGCGAGTGGGCGGCCAAGAACCCCCGCGCGACCTTCAAGGACCCGCTGACGGTCGATGCCGTGCTTTCGAGCCGCATGATCGCCTACCCCTTCCGCATCCTGATGTGCTGCCTCGTCACGGATGGCGGCGGCGCTCTCATC
>JAGRKR010000067.1 GCA_020442225.1 Hyphomicrobiaceae bacterium
CGCGCGTTGGCGGCGCGGGGCGTCAAGGTGGCGGTGCTCGACCTGAGCAAGGAGGCCGGCGAGCGCGTGGCACGCGAGATCGGTGGCGTCTTCTGCCACTGCGACGTCACGAAGGATGAGAGCGTCGATGCGGCGCTGGCAGCGGCGCGCGCCGCGCATGGGCAGGAGCGGATCACCGTCAACTGTGCTGGCATCGCCATCGGCAAGCGCGTTGCGCGCCGCAATCGTGACACGGGCAAGACGGAAGCCCACGATGCCGCCGGGTTCGCCAAGGTGCTCGAGGTCAATCTGATCGGCACGTTCCGGGTCATGGCGCGTTCCGCGGCGGGGATGCTCACCGTCACGGCGCAGGAGCCCGATGGCGAACGGGGCGTGATCGTCAACACGTCGTCCGTAGCCGCGGAGGACGGCCAGATCGGCCAGTGTGCCTATGCCGCCTCGAAGGGCGGAGTGGCCGCGCTGTCGTTGCCGGCAGCCCGCGATCTGGCGCGCGAGGGCATCCGGGTGATGGCCATCATGCCCGGATTGTTCGACACCTCGATGTTCGCGGGGCTGCCGTCGGATGTGCGCAACGCGCTGGCCAGTAACGTGCCGTTTCCCTCGCGTCTCGGCCGGCCCGAGGAGTATGCGGCCCTCGTCTGCGCGATCTGCGAGAACACCATGCTCAACGGCGGCAACATTCGCCTCGACGGCGCCATCCGTCTCGCTCCTAACTAGGCATGCGACAAAAGGATCATTTAGCTAAAACAACGTTTTAAAGAATTCTGCTGATCCGGGCTTGCGATAAGGGCGCTGGCGGAATAGTTTGGCTGCCGAGTAGGGAGCCGGCAGCAGCCGGCGGTCGCGTTCGCATTAGCTGGTAGCACATGTTTCGCTTGTTCCGAGGAGGCCTCCGTCCAGCCCGTTTGTCATGGGCAGTCGGATGGCTCAGCGCGTTCGTACTGGTCGGCGGGAGCGTTCCGGCGCTCGTTGCGACCGGTGCAGACTGGCTCTCGACGGATCGCCGGGTCGCACCTCTGGCGGCGACCGGCCCGGCGACGCCGGCGCAACCGGCGGGCCTGCGTGGCCCCGCCTTTTCGGAAATGGTGCTGACCAACGACTGGCTCTCGGACCTCCAGAGCGGCGCCCTGTTCCGCCGCCAGCGCTCCGACCGCGGTCGTGCGCCTGCTCCGAAATTCGATCGCCGCCAGCGCAGCGGCCTGACGCGGGGGCCGGATTCGCGGCCCTCTCCGGGGCTCTTCTCGGGCCTGTTCGAAGACGATCCCGACGAGCAGACTCCGGCCGGTCAGGACAAGGCCCCCGACGCGGCGGGGAAGTCGAGAACTCGGGAGACTTACCGCACGGTGTGCGTGCGCACGTGCGACGGTTTCTACTGGCCGATCAGCTTTTCGACCACCAAGGACCGCTTTGCCAAGGATCGGCGCAAGTGCGAGGCGAGCTGCGGCTCGGAAGCCAAGCTCTTCGTCTATCGCAATCCGGGCGCCGAGCCCGAGCAGATGGTCGATCTGAAGGGCAAGCCGTACTCCGATCTGCCGACTGCTTTCGTCTATCGCACGAAGTATGACGCTGGCTGCAGTTGCAAGCCGCAGCCCTGGTCCACGGCGGCCTTGGAGCAGCACCGCATATTCGGCCTGAAGGCGCAAAAGAAGAAGGGCAGCCGGCAGGCGGCCTTGGCGCTCCGCAAGATCGAGAAGGAGCGTCGCGCCGAGGAAAGACTGCGGTCGAAGGAACGTCGCCGGGGCAAGGCGAAGAAAACCCGTCGCTCGCGTACGGCCGAGGTCGGACCCGAAACGACGGTCAGCGACCGGGACAAGCATTCACGGCATATCGAGACCGCAGGCCGGCCTGGACCGAGGAGCAGCGGGCCATCGCGGTTGCGTCCCATCGACCGGCCGGGCAGGAAACTGGTCGCGGGACGCCCGTCGCTCACGGATCAAGGCGCGCCTGACGTCAGCGCCGCGAAGCCGCAGGCGCCCGTCGCCGAGACCGAGCGGACCGTGAAATCGGGCAAGCGCAAGGCGAGCAAATCCCGCAAGACCAGGCGCAGCGGCACCTCCAGGAAGCGGACCCGGCGGGCCGCGCGCAAGCAGGAGGGCCGCCGGATGAGCCTGGGCCGCCAGCCGAGCCGGCCGGAGCGCTATGCACGCCATCGCAGCCCATACTTGTGGGAATAGCCGCTCAGAGCGGCGGTCCGTTCAGCAAATCTTTGCAGTGCTCGGCGCATAACTGACGCGTCAGGGCGGCGCCTCGTACGGCTCCCCCGGAGGGATTTGTTCTGCGTAAAGCCGCCGTTTACCAGCGGCTTCCGGCGGGTAGTCGTGCGTATGTTGCTTCCAGTCGCAGTTCCACGTGGCTTGCGCGCCGCGTCGAGAGCCTCCGCGGCGCTGCCATTTCTCGCGATGGTCGCGCTGGGCCTGCATTCGGAGCGGGCGGAAGCTCAGGGCTTTCTCGATCAGCTTTTCGGTGGCGGTTCGCCACCGCGGCCTGCCTACCGGCCCCCGCAGGTCTACCGGATACCGCCGAGCTATCCCCAGCCCTATACGCCACGCTCGACCCTACCTTGGCATACGCCCTATGCGCAGCCGGCGGCTCCGCGCGAGCGCGAGCAGGAGCGCCCGCTCGGCTCCTATCGTACGCTGTGCGTACGCACGTGTGACGGCTACTATTTCCCGATCAGCTCGTCGTCGCGGCGTCAGGATTTCTATCGCGATGCCGATCGCTGCCGGTCGAGGTGCGGCGACGATGCGCTACTGTTCTATCAATCGCGCACCAACCCCGACGCCAAGTCGATGGTGGACCTCAGAGGGCGCGCCTACGGCAGCATGAAGTTCGCATTCCGTTACCGCAAGAAGGCCGTTCCCGACTGCTCCTGCAAGCCGGCGCCCTGGGCGGACGAGGAGCGCATGCGCCACGCCGACTATGCCTTCTACGAGACCGAGCAGGAACGGCTGGCGCGCAAGCTGGCCGAGTACGAATCGGCGCTCGGCATGGATGGTGCGCTACCGCGGGCGGCATTCGTGCCCGAGCCGCCGGCCGACGACCGCGAGCCCGAGCCGAAGGTGAGCGCGCGCGATCAGGACGAGCCGGAGGCGCCCGGCCTGCACCCCGACGATGAGTTGCCCCCGCAGCCGGAACCCCACAAGGTGGCCCGGGCACCCGAGGAGAAGCCCAGCACAGGCGCGCCGGAGCGCACGGATGATCCCGACGCCCGGCCGGCGACGCATGTGGCCCCAGTGCGCGCCGCTGCGCGGCCGAAAGCGGTTTCACCGCGCCTTCGCCGCATGCGCGAGCGTCCGCCGGCACGCCATCGGGTCGTGGTCGGTCCGCCGGCTCGGCCCGTGCCGAGACAGTTGCCGCCCCGGCCGGCGCCCGTAGCCAACCCATATGCCGATTGGGGCGGAGCCGCACCGCGTCGCGCCTATCCCGTGCGCCTGCCCAATGGCCGCGTGTATTACGTCTACCGCTAGGCAGCGATCTGCGCTCTCGAGGGGCGCGTTTCGCCGCCGTCCCTGGCCTAACTCCTGCGCATGGCGGTGGCCGCCGCCGCATCGATGATCCCGGCAAGCGCGATGTCGCGGCGCGTGAGGCCGCCGGCGTCGTGCGTCGAGAGCGTGATGACGACGCGGTTCCACACGTTCGACCATTCGGGATGGTGGTCCAGTTTCTCGGCGGCAAGCGCGACGCGCGTCATGAAGCCGAAGGCCTCGTTGAAGTCCTTGAAGGTCAATGTCCGCGTAATGGCGTCGCGGCCATCGACCGGCAGCCAGTCGGCAAGCGCGGCGAGCGCCTCTGCGCGCGCCTTGGCGTCGAGGGTCTCGGTCATCGGCAATCCTCCTCAATCATGCTCGTCCTGCTCCCAGGGGGCACCGAGCGGATAGGCTTCCTCGAGCACGTAAGGGCCGCCGCCGGTCCCAGGTTTGGAGGAGAACAGCCCGAAGCGGGTGACCCGAAAGGGTTCCGTCATCACCATGCCGCGGCTCTGCAGGAAGCGGGCGACGGCGTCCGGTCGGCTGCCCCGCAGGCGGGCCAGGGTCACGTGCGGCCTGAAGTTGCGCGTTTCGGGCGGCAGGCCGGCGCTGCGTGCGGCGCGTTCGGTGGTGCGCTGGAGGCGCTCCAGCGCCTCGTTTGGCGCCACCCCGGCCCAGACGGCGCGCGGCTCGCGGTTGCCGAACTGGCCGAGGCCCATGATCTGCAGATCGAACGGCTCGGCGTCGATCTGGGATAGCTGCAAGCTGCATTCGCCGGCTGTGAGATCGTCGATGTCGCCGAGGAACCGCAGCGTCAGGTGCATGTCGTCCGGGTCGATCCAGCGGGCGCCGGGCAGCGGCATCCGCAACTGCGCCAGGCGGTCGCGAATCCGCGCGGGGATCTCGATGGCGGCGAACAGGCGCTGCATGGCCTTTCCTTTCGTTCTCGGCTGGCGGACCCAAGCTCGGTTCGGGACGCGCGGCAAACGGCAGCGGGGGCAGGTGAGGCTCACGGTGCAGCGGCGGGCGGCTCCTCCTTGCGACAGTGGACGGGCGACGGGCTCAGCCGCGCTCACCGGCGAGGCGGGAGCGCACGCGGGAGATCAACGTCTCGGTGGCCGGCAGAATTCGCTTCACGATTTCGGCGATGCCCTTGGCGTTGGGATGCAGTCCGTCGGCCAGATTGAGGTCGGGCCGGGTCGCGACGCCATCCAGGAAGAAGGGGTAGAGGAGCAGGCCGTGCTTGTGCGCGAGGTCGGGATACATGGTGTCGAAGGCCTTGACGTAGTCCGGGCCGAGATTGCGCGGGGCCTGCATGCCGGCGAGCAGAACCTCGATCTTGCGGGCCTTGAGGCGCGCGACGATGGCCTCGAGATTGCGCCGGGCGAGGACGGGGTCGAGGCCCCGCAGGGCGTCGTTGGCGCCAAGTTCGAGGATCACGGCGTCGACGGCCTCTGGTATGGCCCAATCGAAGCGCTCGAGCCCGCCGGAGGTGGTGTCGCCGGACACGCCGGCGTTGAGGATCTTCACGTCGTGGCCGCGCGCCCGCAGCGCCCGCTCGAGCTGAGCCGGGAAAGAGTCCTCGGGCCTCAGGCCGTATCCGGCCGTGAGACTGTCGCCATAGGCGACGATGGTCAGTTGCCGCTGGGCCGGCGCAGCGAGGCCCGTGGTGGCCGGCAGGAGCAGCAGGACGTTGAACAGAAGCAGGAGCAGCATCATCTGATGGCGAGACTGATGCCGGGGACCCCGGGTCTTGCGGCGGCGCAGGTGCAGCCCGCAGGTTCCCGGCAGAACGCGGCCGACTTGGCTCGAAGGCAGCCTATCCACACTCACCTGTCCCATCCCTCCATGGCCCGGAGATCCTCGGTCAAACTCTTGACGTATGATTGAGGCCAGGGTTTCACAAGCTCTTAGCACCGAATCGAGGTCCATGTGGCTGAACCCATCATCAAGCTCGACGGCGTGTCGCTGACACTGACGAGCCGCGCCGGCCCCGTGCAGATCCTCAAGTCGGTGGATCTTGCCGTGGTGGCGGGCGAATCGCTGGCCATCGTCGGTCCGTCCGGCTCGGGCAAGACGTCGCTCCTGATGATCATGGCGGGACTCGAGCGGGCCACGTCGGGCCGCGTGCGTGTCGCCGACAAGGATTTCAATGCGCTGACGGAGGATGGCCTGGCCGCCGTGCGTGGCCGCGAGATCGGCATCGTCTTCCAGTCGTTCCATCTCGTCCCGACCATGACCGCGCTGGAGAACGTGGCGCTGCCGCTCGAGCTTGCCGGTGCGGAGGATGCCTTCGAGCGGGCCTTGGCGCTGCTGGGTGAGGTCGGCCTCGGTCATCGCATCGATCATTTTCCCGCACAGCTCTCCGGAGGCGAGCAGCAGCGCGTCGCCGTGGCGAGGGCCTTGGCGCCCCGTCCCCGCATCGTGCTGGCGGACGAGCCGACCGGCAATCTCGACGGGCGCAACGGTCAGCAGGTCGTGGACATCCTGTTCGGGCTGCAGCGTCAGAGCGGCGCCACGTTCGTGCTGGTCACGCACGATGGCGATCTGGCCCGGCGCTGTGGCCGCACCGTGCGGATCGAGGACGGCGCCATCGTCGGCGCTGACAACGCTCTGGCCAGCGTATGAGCAGCGAGGCACTCACCACGCCGGCGCGGCATGTGCGCCGCAGCCGGGCCGGCATCCTCACGCTCGCATTGCGCGATCTCAGGGGCGGGCTCAAGGGGTTCTACGTCTTCGTTGCCTGCGTCGCGCTCGGCGTGGCGGTAATCGCGGCCGTCGGCGGGCTGGCGGCCTCCATGCGCGACGGCGTCGTGCGCCAGGGTGGGCTGCTGCTCGGCGGGGACGTGAGGCTGTCGCGTCCGCACCACCGCATGACGCCTGCTGAGCGCGCCTGGCTTCAGTCCGGCGGCCGCGTCAGCGAAATGGCCACGATGCGGGCGATCGCCCGCCGCCCCGACGGTTCCGAGCAGGCGCTGGTGGAGATCAAGGCCGTCGACGAGGCGTACCCGCTGGTTGGCGAGCTGGTGCTGTCCAGTGGCCGCGCGGGCTCGGGCACGGGCACGGGCTCGGTGCGCGCCGCGGGCGGCGCCATCGTCGATCCGATCCTGCTCGAGCGGCTCGGCCTCAAGGTCGGCGACCGGATCGCACTCGGCGCTCTGGAGCTGCCGGTGACGGCGGCGCTGGTGTCGGAGCCGGACAAGCTCACGGACCGACTGACCTTCGGGCCGCGCGTGCTCATATCGTTGCAGAATCTCGAGAAGACGGGGCTCGTGAAGCCAGGCAGCCTCGTGCGCTGGCGCTACTCGGTGAAGCTCGCTGGCGCGTCGCAGGCCCCCTCGGACAAAGCGCTCGACGCCTTCAGGGTGGCGCTCGACAAGGCGCTGCCGGCCGCGGGCTTCGTGGTGCGCGACCGGCGTGATCCCGCACCTAGCGTCACGCGCACCCTGGACCGGCTCCGCGAGTTCCTGACGCTGATCGGGCTCGCCTCGCTGATCGTCGGCGGCGTCGGCGTCGCCAATGCCGTCACGACGTTCGTGGATCGCCGCCGCAAGGTGATCGCGACGCTGAAGAGCGTCGGGGCGACGGGACGCACCGTGTTCGCCATCTATCTGACGGAAGTCATGCTGATCGCCGGCATCGGCGTCCTGATCGGGCTGGCACTCGGATCGGCATTGCCTATCGGCGTCGTGGCGCTTCTCGGTGACGCGATGCCCCTGCGGCCCGAAGTCACCGTGTCGCCGTTGGCGCTGGCGCTGGCGGCCGCCTATGGCCTGCTGGTCGCGCTGTTGTTCGTGCTCTGGCCGCTCGGCCGGGCCGAGCGCGTGCGGCCCGCCGTGCTTTTCCGCGAGGAGGTCGCGCCGGAGAGCCGCTGGCCGAGGCCGCGCGTCGTGGTCGCCGTGATCGCGACGGCGCTGGCGCTCGCAGCACTTGCCGTGCTCACCTCGGATTCGCGGCGGATCGCCATCTATTTCATCGCGGCGCTGGCCGCCCTGGTGGTCGTCTTCTCGACGCTCGGCTGGCTGGTCACTGTGCTCTCGCGCAAGATTCCGCGGCCGCGCAAACCCATGCTGGCGCTGGCCTTCGCCAACCTGGGGGCGCCCGGCGGGCTGACACGTGCCGTGGTGCTGTCGCTCGGCGCCGGCTTGACGCTGCTCGTCGCGGTTTCGCTGGTCGACGCCTCACTCGTTGCCGAATTCACGACGCGTTTGCCGAAGCAATCTCCCAACTACTTCGTGCTGGACATCTCGAAGACCGATCGGCAGGGCTTCGTCGATCTCGTGCGCCGCACGGCGCCGGGCGTCGAGGTGCACGAGGCACCGATGTTGAGAGGCCGGCTGGTGTCGCTGAAGGGTGTGCCGGTCGAGCGGCTCAAGCCGCCGCCGGAGGCTCAGTGGGTGCTCAACGGCGATCGCGGTCTCAGCTACTCGGAAACCGTCCCCGAGGGTTCCAAGGTTGTCACGGGTGCGTGGTGGCCCAAGGACTATCAGGGCGAGCCGCTGGTGTCGTTCGAGGCGGAGCTCGCGAGGAAACTCGGCGTCGGCCTCGGCGACAAGGTCACGGTCAATGTACTCGGCCGCAACGTGACGGCGCGGATCGCCAACCTGCGCGAGGTCAAGTGGGAGAGCCTGGCGATCAACTTCGTCATGGTGTTTTCGCCGAATACGCTGCGCAGCGCCCCCTACAGCGTCCTGGCGACGTTGACGCTGCCGTCGACGGCGCCAGTGGCGGACGAGGCGCGTCTCGCCCGGGTGATCTCGCGCGCCTACCCGTCGGTGACGGCCATCCGGGTGCGCGACGTCATCAATGCATTCAGCGGCGTGTTCGCCAAGGTGATGCTGGCCGTGAAGGTCGCCGGTGGCGTGACGCTTCTGGCTGGCGCACTCGTGCTTGCCGGCGCACTGGCGACGAGCCAGAGGCGGCGGTTGCAACTTGCCGTCATCCTCAAGACGCTGGGCGCGAGCCGCCGGCAGATCCTGACGCTGCACATGATCGAGTATCTGTTGCTGGCGGGTGTGACGGCGATCATCGCCGTGTTGCTCGGCGGGCTTGCCGCCTGGGTGGCGCTGACACAGGTGATGGACGTCGAGCCGACGTTCACGGCGCGTGCGGTGCTGGAGGCGCTGGGTGTGTCGCTCGCGCTGGTGCTGGCCTTCGGTGGGCTCGGCACGTGGCGCGTTCTGCAGGCTCGTCCGGTGCCGTACCTGCGCTCCGAATAGTGCCGGATCGACATGCGTGGCGGGCGTTCGTGATCACGAAACCGTGATCGATAGCGCGGACCGGGAGCACGGACAGGGAGCGCGGCGCAAGGCCCGCTGCGTCCAGACGGAGCCAATTCCCCGTCCACCGATGGCTGCCGGTGGAATTATGAGCGTTCCGCTCATGTTTTCCTTCGGCGGGGGCCTTCGCGCGCTTGAAAGCGTCAGCGCTAACCGCCATATTCTCGGCGCAAGCTCTCTTGCGCGCCTTTTTTACGCATCCGAGCTCTGAAGGGATAGGGACACATGTCGCAATACGACAACCGTTACGGGCAGGCTCGCGTGGCCACCCGAGCCGGCGTCGAGTCTATCGACGAAGGCCTGCGCGCCTACATGCTGAGCGTTTACAACTACCTGGCCCTGGGACTGGTCGTGACCGGTGCCGTGGCGTACTTGCTGTTCACCCAGATCGCGACGACGGACCCGGCGCTTGCCGCCAAGGTCGGCGTCGGCGGCGCCCAGGTCGTGAAGATGGGCAACTACTATCTGACACAGCTCGGCGTGACCCTGTTCCGGTCGCCGCTCGCGTTCGTGATCATGTTCGCCCCGCTCGGGCTGCTGCTTTTCCTGATGTTCAAGGGGCACAATCTCAGCTTCGGCGGAGCTCAGGGCGTCTACTGGCTGCTGACCGTGCTGATCGGCCTCTCCATGTCGACGATCTTCCTGCGCTACGGCATGGGGTCGATCGCCAAGGTCTTCTTCATCACCGCGGCTTCGTTCGGCGCGCTGAGCCTCTACGGCTACACCACGAAGAAGGACCTGTCCGGCTGGGGCACGTTCCTGTTCATGGGCATGATCGGCGTGTTTCTGGCCATCATCGCCAACATGTTCCTGAAGTCGCCGGCGCTGCACTTCGCCATCTCGGTGATCGGCGTGCTCGTGTTCGCGGGCTTCACGGCCTACGACACGCAGCAGATCAAGGAAGTCTACTACGAGGGTGACGACGCCGCCGTGCAGGGCAAGAAGGCCGTGTTCGGGGCTCTCAGCCTCTACATCGACTTCATCAACATGTTCCAGTTCCTGCTGTCGCTGCTCGGCGGCCGCGACTGACCTCGTCAGGACTGCGACGTCGAAAGAAGGGCTCCGGCAGCGATTGCCGGGGCCCTTTTCACGTTTCGGCCTCTCGGATATGGCTTGGCGGTCAGGGTCGATCAGGGGAGAGGCGCGCGGCCATGGTCACGGTGCGGGCGGCTGAACGGGGTGATATCGCGGCCATCACGGCGATCTACGCGCCAGCGGTGCGCGACGGGACGGCGTCTTTCGAGTATGAGCCGCCGGACGAGGCGGAAATGGCGCGGCGCTGGCAGAGCATCGTCGACGGCGGCTATCCCTATCTGGTCGCCCTGGACGGTGGCGAGGTTGCCGGCTACGCCTATGCCTCGAGCTACCGCCCGCGCGCGGCCTATCGCTATGTCGTCGAGAACTCCATCTACATCGCACCCGGCCGCCACGGCCAGGGCGTCGGGCGCCTCCTGCTGCGGGAGCTCGTCGAGGTGTGCACCGCCCGCGGCTTCCGGCAGATGATCGCTGTGATCGGCGACTCCCGTCAGCAGGCGTCGATCGGTCTGCATCGCTCGCTGGGCTTTACGTTCGTGGGCGTCGTGCATGCGGTCGGCTTCAAGCACGGCCGCTGGCTCGACCAGGTGCTGATGCAGCTTCCGCTCGGCGATGGGGACGCGACATTGCCCACCTGAGCGCACCAGGTGATGACCGCTGACCGGTGCCTAAACGGTCGGATCAGTGCTCGACGAGCTGGACCTTGCGCTCGAGCACGGCGAGCACGCGCCTGAGGTCATGGCCGCGCTTGAGGATCAGCCCGGTCGCGGCGATCACGGCATAGGCCCCCTGCTTACGCGCCAGCTTCGGCGATTTCTCGATCCGGTAGAGCGGGCACTCACTGGAGCGACGGAAGACGGAGAACACCGCCTTCTCCTTCAACATATCGATGGCGTAGTCGCGCCATTCGCCGCCGGCGACCTTTCGCCCGTAGACATTGAGGATCTGCATGAGCTCGTGCCGGTCGAACCTGACCAGGGCGGGGGTCTGCTGGCCGCTCCCGGTCTGACCGCTCGGCTGACGTGCGCCGTGCGGTCGCAGAACTATTGGCTCGATTTCGCTCAACGGCGCGCCTCCGGGATCTGACGGCGTGACAGTCTGATGTCGACGATCATTGCCTGATAGCGCTGAGATTTCAAGCGTCCGGGGCAAAGACGCGGCCGTCGGGGTCCGTGGCAGGAGGCGTAACAATCGGTAACAAAAATCACGAAATTGCCCAACTTGGACCCCGCCTATGCCCCAAACGAGTATATAATCTTAACCATCGGAGCTTGGCCCGGTTTGCCGCAAGACTTAGGAACTAGCCCCCCAGTCCCCCTCCAAGTCTTCTCTCCAGCAAACCGGGCCAAGCCCGAATATGCCAGAATAGCTCGAGTGAAATTCAGCGATACCCCAAGACCTGATCGCTTTTGCTCGGGACGAACAAATCAGCACATCCGTTCGCTGAGATGTGCCCCCGGTGCCGGGCCGCGAGAGCTTGCGTTGCCGCCAAAGCTCCTTTGGAACACCTTAGTTGCGCCACAAATTCCCGTAGGATTGTGGTCGTTGCCTCTCGGCCCGGTCCAAAAGAGAGGTTTCGGATTCTCAGCCCCCCAGCCCCCCGGGGCCGATCTTGAGGACCGGGCCAACTCCCGCCCCCAATCGAAATCAGCCATCCGCCTTCGTCCTGCAGACGGAAGCGCGCGCGCGGCTGCGTCGCGTCTGCCGGTCCTTGATCGGGCGCCCGCTGCCACCCTAAATTCCGCTCCGATCACCAATCGAACAGGGACTAGGCGATGTCTGAGGCGGATGCCAATGCCGGCGCGGCTGGCGAGAGCCATTCCTATCAAGCGGAGGTCGCGCGCCTGCTGCACCTGATGGTGCACTCGGTCTA
>JAGRKR010000673.1 GCA_020442225.1 Hyphomicrobiaceae bacterium
TCAGGCGTTGAAACAGTGACTTCCAGGAGGAATGTTCCTGAGCGGGTACATTCAGCGGCTTTTCCGCGACCTGCCGCAGTTATGTTCCCGGACGGGAACTTTTCCTTGCGCGCCATGTCCGAATCGCACTATTGTTCCCGCTCAGGAACACGCGAGGCCAGGAACGTGAGCGGACGCCCAGCGAGCAGCGAGACGAGCCCCAACGGACGCGAGCAGGCGGCCCGCTTCGGCGCTGCCGTGCGCGAACGGCGCGAGGCGCTCGGCATGCGCCAGGACGATCTGGCGCTGGCCACGGGGCTCGGCCGCCGCTTCATCATCGAGCTCGAGGCCGGCAAGCCGACCTGCCAGCTCGGCAAGGCGCTGCTGGTCGCGGAAGCCGTAGGGCTCAGGCCCCTCGACCTGATGAGCGCCGGCGCTGGCGACGACAATGCCCTGCTGCCGGATCTGCCGGACGATCTGCCGGAGTTGCCCGACGACATGGAGGCGCCGGCCCGTGGCTGAGCTGGCGGTCTACTACGAGTCCCGTCCCGTCGGCGTGATCGAGACGCACGAGGACGGGCCGTCCTTCGTCTACGATCCCGCTTGGCTGCGCACACGCGGCGCCTTCCCGCTCTCCATGACCATGCCGCTGTCGCCGCGACGCATCGCGCCCCGGGTGTTCGTGCCCTGGGCCGCCAACCTGCTGCCCGAAGCGTCCCAGCTTCGCGCCGTCGGCCTGAAGCTCGGTGCCGCGCCGGAGGACGTCGTCGCCATCCTCTCCGAGATCGGTCGCGATACCGCCGGTGCGCTGTCCATCGGCAAGCCCGGCTCGGCCAGCTCCGGCGGCTGGCGCACCATTCCCGGCGAAGCGGTGCTCGAGCGCATCATCGAGGAACTGCCCAACAAGCCGTTCCTGGTCGGCGAGGACGGCGTGTCGATGTCGCTCGCCGGCGTGCAGAGCAAGCTCGGCGTCGCCGTCACGTCCGATGGCGGACTCGCCATCCCGCACGACGGCGCACCCTCGACGCACATCCTGAAGCCCGATTCCGACCGTCTGTTCGGCGGCGTGCAGAACGAGGCGCTGTGCCTCGTGCTGGCGCGCCGGCTCGGTCTCACGGCGCCGGCGGTGTCGACGGGCCGGGCCGGCCGCCGCAGCTACCTTCTCGTCACTCGCTACGACCGCCTCGAGCAGGCCGGCCGCTGGCGGCGTCTGCATCAGGAAGACTTCTGCCAGGCGCTCGGCAAGCCGCCTTCGGCGAAGTACGAGAGCAACCAGACCGGCATTCGCGGCCCGAGCCTCGCCGACATGTTCGCATTGACCCGCAACGCCATGCGAGCGCCGGACGTGCTGGCGCTGCTCGATTACGTCATCCTCAACGTGCTCGCGTGCAATACCGATGCGCATGCCAAGAACTATTCGCTGATGATCTCCGGGCGCGGCTTCACGCTGGCGCCGATCTACGACGTCATGTGCGCCGCCGTGTGGGACGGGGTCACGCGCAACCTCGCGCAGAAGATTGCCGGCCAGCGTCGCGGCGAGCACTTGAAGCGCCGTCACTGGCAGGTTTTTGCCGGGGATTGCGGTCTCAACGCCTCGCGACTCATGGCGCGCGTCAAGGCCCTGGCTCTCGCCACGCTCGCCGAGGCCCGGTCCGCCGCCGAGGAGGTCGCCGCCATGCCGGCGGGTCCGCACCCGCTCCTGCCGAAGGTGGTCGAGGCCATCGAGGCGCGCGCCCGCGCCCTGCTGATCGGGCTCGACGATACGGAGACGGCGGCGGCGGAGGCGGAGGGCGCGGCGGCGGAGGCATCGCCCCAGGCGGAGCCGCAGGCATCCCCGGCGCCGCCCAAGCGCCGACGCAGCGCAAAAGCCAGGCAGCCTGCAAGGCGCGGGCGCGTTTGACGGCCCGCAGCCCGAGGGGACCGCGCGCATGTCTTTCAAGGATCGCAATCCCGCTCTAGACTGCAATCGATAACAAGGACCTGCGTTCTCGCGCTGTCGCTTTCGGCCGACCGCGCGAGCCCGCGACGGTCCGCGGGCCGTCACGCGCGCCCGCCGGCGAGGGAACCTGAGGGGGAGGTGTCGCGTGCTCCAGGCCTGTCGTGGCGAGCATTTGCGCGAGCGGTTCGACCAGATCGCGCGTTTCGCATTGCGTCCGGTCTCGAGCGCCAACGAGCTGGCTCGCTCGCTCGCAGATACTTATCGAGCCATCTTCAGCGTTCATCTCGATCACTACGATGCCGCCGACGTGGCGCGCATGGCCCCGGACCTGATGCGGCGGATGTTCGAGTTGCGCGTGGCCTTGCGCTCGCGGCTCGACGAGTGGCGACACGCCGGCTTCATGTCGCGCGATGTCGAGCGCGCGCTCCGCGACGTCTTCCGGGCGGCCCGCTATGCCGGCGATATGCTCGGCGAGCTGTCCATCGGCTTCGAGAAGCACGTCGATGGCGATCCGATGCCGCGTGCCTTCGCGGGGCTCGAGCA
>JAGRKR010000068.1 GCA_020442225.1 Hyphomicrobiaceae bacterium
AAGATCATCGACGTCTTCATCTGCAAGCTCAGGAAGAAGCTTGCCGCTGCGACCGGCGGCCAGCACTACATCGAAACCGTCTGGGGACGCGGATACGTGCTGCGCAATCCCGAGGACAACACCGAGGCGGCCTGATACTGGCGCGACGCGCCAGTGCCGCCTTCAGAGCTGGATTACGGGGGTCTCAAGGCCCCCGTTTCCTTTCCATGACCAGCGAGCGCGGCGAAACCGCGGGTATCCTCCCTGTCGCGCCGGCGACACGCTGCTGCTATAGAACGACGCGCTTCGAGCGCCCTGGTCGGCAGCCCCGTCGCCCCGACACGCATCCACAAGGATACCTCATGCCGAATTTCGAGATCGCCATCTGCCCGGTGACGCCCTACGCCCAGAATTGCTCGCTGGTCTGGGACAAGACGAGCAAGCGCGGGGCCGTCATCGACCCGGGCGGCGATGTCGCGCGCCTGCTCGACGTCATCGGCGAGCTCGGTCTCGTCATCGAGAAGATCGTGCTGACCCACGGCCACATCGATCATGCCGGCGGCGCGGCCGAGCTCAGGGAAGCCCTGCAGGCGAAAAGCTCGGCCTCAGGCGGCACGGGGATCGTACCCATCGAGGGGCCTCATATCGCCGACAAATTTTTGCTCGACGACCTGGCGAAGCAGGGCGCGCGTGTCGGCATCCAGGGCGCGCGCCCCGTCACGCCGGACCTCTGGCTCGAGGAAGGCGGCACGCTCGACATTGCCGGCCAGACCTACTCCATCCTGCACTGCCCCGGCCATACGCCGGGCTCACTGGTCTTCGTCAACGCCGAGGCCCGCCTCGCTTTCGTCGGAGACGTAATCTTCCGGGGCAGCGTCGGGCGCACCGACTTCCCCTATGGCGATTCAGAAGCCCTGATCAAAGCCATCACCGACAAGCTGCTGCCACTCGGCGACGATCTCACCTTCATCTGCGGCCACGGCGAGCCGTCCACGATCGGCGAGGAGCGGCAATCGAACCCGTTTCTCTGAGCTTCATCCGCTGACGCGAAGGCGTGCCGGACGCAGGGACGGAACAAAAGAAAGGCGCGAGGAGAAGCCCCTCGCGCCTTTCCGTTTCGAATCGTACGACCGCGCTCGGCCGCCGTCGGCTTCAGGCACCCGAGCCGGAGAGACGGGTGAAGAAGCCGGGCATGCGGCCGCTCGACGGTGCCGGCGTCGCGACGCGAGCCGTTCTCGTGCGAACACGCTGGCTCGTGCGCTTCTGGCGGGCGCCGACGTAGGATGGCCGCCCCAGCGATGCCGTACGCATGCGGCGCTGGCGACGCGTGCTGCGCGTGCCCTCGTCCGCCACGGCCACGCGGGTCCGCGAACGCCGACCGACGCCGTAGCGCAGCCCTGCCGTGTTGCGGCCGACGACTGCAATCCGCACGCGGGCCAGACCATTGCCGTAAAAGCCGAGAGCCCGCGCGCCGGCATGCGTCAAATCGATGATGCGGCCGCGGATGTACGGGCCGCGATCGACGATACGCACGGTCGTCGTGCGCCCGTTGCGGAGATTCGTGACCCTGACGATGCTGCCGAGCGGCAGTGTCTTGTGCGCAGCCACCATCTCGTTGGCGCTAACGCGAATGCCGCTGGCAGTCATGCCGCCGCGATAGTACGAGGCGATGCCCGACTGCTCGAATGCGTTCGCGGTGCCCGGGCCAAAGCCGAAGCCAGCCAGCAACGCGATCGCGAAAGCCGCGAAGCCCCACCGTGTCCTACTCATTGTCGACCTCTCACTTCATTGTTGAGGTTTCGGGTGAACGGCGGCGCATAAGCATAGAGACTTATGACCTTGTCAAGGTTCCCCCTCGCGCAGATCGTCGCGGCTCAGCGGGAGTATAAGACGCACACGCGTCGCCGCCTGAACATTGCTCAGGCGGCCCAAGTCGGTGGATTGTTGAGAGAAAGTGGGGGCGCAGAGACCCTGGGCTCTACGCCCCAGAGTGCCGGGGAAGCACCTGATCACATCCAGGGTAGGTCCACCTTGCCAGATGGCAGATGATTAACTTCTGAACGATGTGTTCACTGTGCGTTCATGGCATCCGCACGATCTCGCCACGATTGGCGCCCCCCCCTTCCGCGGCCTCCGCGGATCGCCGGAAGGCAACCAGCACCCGAATAGGCCGCCCAGCGCAACCCGGCCATGCACCCTGAGACGCGCGTTGAGCCTCGCTTAACCCTGCTGTGCTTCACTTCGGGACAGTTGCGTTGCGTATGTTGAGGTTGATGTCATGCGTTCCATGCGAGGTGCCGCACAGGCGCCCGTTCTCTCGTCGCCGCTGCCGCTCCTGGTGGCGCTGATGGCCGCTCTTCTCGCCGGAGGATGCGCCTCCTCCAAGCAGCAGACCGCCGACACCGGCTGGTACGTCGCCGGTCCCCGGCCCGAGACGGTCGCCGTCCGGCCCGCGCAACCCCGCGAGCCCACCCTCCCCACCGAGGGAGACGGACTGCCGCCGCAGGCCCCGCCGCTCAAGCGACCGCAGCCCCTGCCCGACGATCCGCGCGAGCCTTGGAGCCCGAACTACGGCTCCGTGCCGGTCAAGAAGACCTGACAGGCGGACCGCTCGACCGTCAAGCGGAGCAGGCGTCGCCGCAGATCCGGATCAGCCCTTGCCGCGGGCCGCGAGCTGGCGCGCTCGCGTCAGCAGCGCCCGGGCCCGCTCGACCACGGGCACGTCGATCATGCTGCCCTCGAAGGTCACCGCCCCGAGCCCCTGGGCGATGGCCGCATCATAGGCGGCGATCATGCGCTCGGCCTTGGCGACGGCGGCCGGGTTGGGTCCGTACTCCTCGTTGATGATCGGCACCTGCCCCGGGTGGATGCACGACGAGGCCATGAACCCGAAGGCGCGCGAGGTGCGCAGCGTCTGCCGGAAGGCCTCGAGGTCCTTGAAGTCGGCGACGGTGCCCATGAAGCCCATGGGCAGGATGCCGGCGGCCTTGGCGGCGATGATGACGTGCTGCTTCGGCGCCGCGAGCACGGGCCCCGTCGGCGCCACGCCCAGGCTCAACGCGAAATCCTCCGCACCGAGCGACAGACCAACGAGGCGCGGCGTGGCGTGCGCGATCTCCTGCGCGCGGAAATAGCTGTCGGCATCCTCGATGAGCGCCACGAGGCGCGTATGACCGCGCGCCAGACCGCGCTCGGCCTCGAGCTCGTCGAGCACCTCGGCGATCATCCTCAGGTGCGCCGCGCTTTCCGTCTTCGGGCAGACGAGCGCCATGACCTTGGCCGACACGGACGCCTCGATATCGCGGATCGCCAGGCGCCAGGGCCGGTTGATGCGCACGAGCACGTCGGCACCAGCCTGGCTCACGACGCCGGAGGCCTCCTGGACGAGTTCGCGCGCCCGCGCCTTCTCCGCCGCCGGCACACTGTCCTCGAGATCGAGGATAATGCCGTCGGCGCCGCGTGTATGGGCCGCGGCCACGTACTTCGGCACGATGACCGGCACGAACATGAGTGAGCGCCACGCCGGCAGATCCTCGCGCATCATTTCACAACTCCCTTGTCCCGCAACGTGCTCAGGCTGGCGGCATCGATCCCGACCCGCCCCAGAATCTCGGCCGTATGCTCTCCGAGATCGGGCGCCGGAATTCTCAGGCTGCCCGGCGTCTGCGAGAAGCGCGGCATGACGTTGTGCATCGTCACCCGGCCGATCTCGGCATCGGGCATGTCGACGACGACCTCTCGCGCCTTGACGTGCGGGTCCTCCACGAACTGGTCGATGTCGTAGACCGCCGCTGCCGTGACCTCCGCCGTGCCGAACACGTCGAGGCATTCGTCGAGCGTGCGCGACGCGATGAACTCACGGACGGGCGCCTCCGCCTCGTCGAGATGCGCGAGCCGCGCGCTGTTCGTGGCGAAACGCGGATCCTCGATCATGTCGGCGCGTCCGATCGCCCGATAGAGCCGCTCGGCCATCGTCTGCATGGAGGCTGAGATGGCGACCCAGCGATCGTCGCTGGTGCGATAGACGTTGCGCGGGCTCGCGGTCGCCGAGCGGCTGCCGCGACGCTTGGGGATGCGCCCGAAATGGCGATAAGCGGCGGCGTCCGCACCGATCACGGAGTGTATGGAATCGAGCAAGGCGAGGTCGATCACCTGCCCCTTGCCGTCCGACACCTCGACCTCCCGCAGGGCGACCATGACGGCCCCCATGCCGTAGAGTCCCGTGATCATGTCGGCGAGCGCCGTCGGCGGCAGCACGGGCTCACGGTCGGGAAACCCGGTCTTTGCCGCGTAGCCGGACATGCCCTCGACGAGCGTGCCGAAACCCGGGCGCATGGCATAGGGGCCGCTTTGCCCGAAGCCCGAGATGCGGGCGATGATGAGCCGCGGGTTATGCCGGTGGAGAATATCCGGTCCGAGCCCCATCTCCTCGAGAGTGCCAGGACGATAGTTCTCGATGAGGACGTGCGCGCGCTCGACCAGAGCCAGCAGGAGATCGCGGCCCGCCTTGGCGCGCAGGCTGAGCGCGAGGCTCTTCTTGTTCCGCGCATAGACCTTCCAGAACAGCGACTTGTCCTCGACCTTCCAGTCTCGCAGGGGATCGCCCTTCACGGGATCCTCGACCTTGATGACTTCCGCGCCGAAATCGGCCAGTTGCAGCGACAGCATGTTGCCGGCGACGAGCCGGGAGATGTCGAGCACGACGACGCCGTCGAGCGGTCCCCGTCGCGTGGGCTGGAATTCAGACATGTTGCGTGATCCTCCTTCGCTGCCGGTTCACGGCCGCGGCGTCCAGGCCTCACCGAGAAACCGCAGCCAGTTCTCGCCGAGAACCCCGCGGATGCGCCGCTCCGGCCAGCCCCGGCGCTCGAATGCAGCGGTGAGCCGCGGATAGTCCGCCAGCGTCTCGAAACCCTTGACCATCGGCGCCGTGCCCCGCTGCGCCACCATGCGTCGCGCATACCCCTTGTCATGGCGCAGCCAGTCGAAGAAGGCCTCGTCCTGATCCTGGGTGAAGTCCGTGCCGATGCCGACATTGCCCTCGCCGCAGACACCAATCATGTACTCGAAGACGTCGACGCAGTCGTCGAGCGTCGTGTCGGCGCCCTTGGGCAGAAACGGCGGAAACGTCGCGACGCCGACGAAGCCGCCGCGCTCGACGATGGCCTTCAGCTCCTCGTCGGTCTTGTTGCGCGGGTGGCTGAAGAGACCGGCGGGGCAGACGTGCGAGTAGACGCACGGCCGGGCCGAATGGCGGATCGCATCGGCCGACGTGCGCGGCCCGACATGGGAGAGATCGACGACGATGCCGAGCCGGTTCATCTCGCCGACCACCTCGCGGCCGAAGCCGGAGAGGCCACTGTCGTGCTCCTCCCAGCAGCCCGCGCCGACGAGGTTCTGGGTATTGTAGGTGAGCTGGATGATCCCGACACCGAGCTCCTTGTAGAGCGAGAGGCTGTCGAGCAGGTCGTCGAGACCGCTCGTGTTCTGGAAGCCAAGGATGATCCCGACCTTGCCCTCGGCCTTGGCCGCGCGAATATCGGCGGCCGACTTCACGGGGCGCAGGATGTCGGCATGCTCGGCGAGCCAGCGCTTGAAGCGGCCGATATTGCGCATCGTGCCGTCGAAATTCTCCCACACCGAGCACGTGCAATTGGCCGCGGTGAGACCGCCGCGCTGCATGTGCTCGAAGACGCTGCGGCTCCATCGCGAGACCACGAGACCGTCGATCACGATGGCGCTCTTGTGCAGGTCGCTGGACATAGAGGCATCTCCCAGGTCGCGAGGCGCTCAGGCCACCGTCGCTGCAAGCTCCGAGCTGGTCAAGAAGCGGGCGCGCTCGTGGCCACGGATGAAGGCAAGATGGCGGTCGAGCATGGCGAGCCGTCCGGGATGGCCGATGAGCTGCACGTGCAGCGTCAGATGATAGAACGCGCCGGGCACGGCGTAGAGCCCGCTGAACTCCTCCTCCCAGACGGCCTGGGCGTCGGCTGCCGGGCGGATGACGCGGCCGATCTGGCCGCCGTACATGAAGTACGGCGCATCGGCGAGGTGCCATTGTACGGGCAGCTCGACGACGGCGACGGGCAGACCGTTCTTTTCGTGTCGATAGGGACGCAAGCGATCGTGGAAGCTGGTCGACACGGTGACGCCGGCTTCCAGCAGCAGATCGAGCGTGTTGGCGGACCACTCCCACGACGGCGAACGCCAGGCCGTGACGCGCCGGCCGAGCACCGCCTCGATGGCGTCGATGCCGCCGAGCAGCTCGCGCCGCTCCTCGTCGCGCGGGACGCCGATCACCGGCTTGTGGCCGTGCCCATGGCTGCCGATCTCGTGACCTGCCTCCGCGACGCGCCGGACGGCATCCGGATAGCGCTCCGCGGTGATGCCCGGCACGAAGACCGTGGCCCTGGCGCCATGGCGCTCCAACAGCGCAAGCAGCGGCGCGAGGCCTTCGCGAATGGCGAAAGCGCCGTGCGAGAGCAGCACCGGCCGGTTGGCGGCCGCACCGTCGCGACCGAGCCAGATGGCCTCGGCGTCGAGGCAGATGCCGATCACTACCGGAAACGTGCCTGTCATCGTCATCCCTCTCCCCAGGCTGTCGCGGCGCCCGCCATGGCAATACGGCGCCCCCAGGGCACCCCGCGATCGGGCGCACCATGATAGCCGCAAGCTCGCCGTCCGCCACCGTGAAGCGCATGGCGGCGCGCCATCACAAAGGTCATCGGCAAGACGGCATGGAAAAGGCCCGGCAGACGAACTGCCGGGCCTCTGTCGCGTCGCGATGTCATCGATCGCACCGGTCTGGCTGGCTCAGCGCTGCATGCCCCAGCGGTTGACCGTTCTGAGCTCCACGTTCCGGAAGATGACGTTCTCGATGATGATGCCGATCAGGATCACCATGAACAGGCCCGAGAAGACCTGAGCCGTCTCGATGTTCTGGCTGGCCGCGAAGATGTGCCAGCCGAGGCCGCCGCCACCCGAGGTCGCGCCGAACACCAGCTCGGCGCCGATCAGCGTGCGCCAGGCGAAGGCCCAGCCGATCTTCATGCCGGACAGGATCGCCGGGAAGGCCGCCGGCACGAGGATCTTGCGCACGAAGGTCACGCTTCTGAGCCCATAGTTCTGGCCGATCATTTTGAGCGTCGAGCTGACGTTCTTGAAGCCGGTATGGGTCGAGAGCGCCACCGCCCAGAGCACGGAGTGAACCAGCACGAAGAGCAGACCGCTGACGCCGAGGGGGAACCACAGCATCGCCAGCGGCACCAGCGCGATGGCCGGCAGCGGATTGAACATCGCCGTGGCGGTCGACAGCACGTCACTGCCGATCCGCGACATTGTGGCGAGGAACACGAATACCGCCGCCAGAACCATGCCCAGGACATAGCCCATCAGCAGGACCTTGAGCGAGTACCAGATGCGCTCCGGCAGCACGCCGGAAACGAAGCCGTTGTAGGTCTCGACCGCGACCGCCGAGAAGGGCGGGAAGAGCAGCGGATCGAGTCCGGCGATGCGGAAATAGATCTCCCAGACGGCCACGAAGCCGAGCAGGATGACGCTCTTGCGGAAGCCATTGTTGTTCCAGACGCGTTCGACGATCGAAAGTCGTCGTGCCACGTCGCCGATGTGCGCCTTGCCGAGATTCGTGTTCTCGAACTCGGGGCGGATGACGAGTTGCGGCAGCTTGGCCTGGGCCCCGCCGATGGATGTGCGCTCGAGGTTCATTGAGACTGCATCCCCCAGCGCCTGATGGTCCGGTTCTCAAGGGTATTGAAGATGATGTTCTCGACCAGCAGGCCGACCACGATGATCGTCAGCAGGCCGGCGAACACGGCCGGAACCTGGGATTCCATCTGGTTCGAGAAGACGAACCAGCCGAGGCCACCCTTGTTGGCTCCAGACGTATCGATCACCGCGCCGCCGAAGACGAGCTCGGCCGCGATGAGCGTGCGCCAGGCGAACGCCCAGCCGATGCGCATGCCGATGAGGATCGACGGCAGGGCCGCCGGGATCAACACCTTGATGACGTAGCTGAAGCCCCAAAGGCCGTAATTGCGACCGACCATGCGCTGCGTATCGCTGACGCTGCGGAAGCCGGTATGGGCGTTGAGTGCCACCGGCCAGATGACCGAGTGCAGGAGCGTGAAAACGATCGACCCGGACGTCAGACCGATCCAGATCATGGCCAGCGGCAGCAGCGCGATGGCCGGCAATGGGTTGAGCATCGCCGTCAGCGTGCTCAACACGTCGCTGCCGAACCGTGTCACCGTCGCAAACGTGGTGAGCACGGCGGCGATCACGAGGCCGATCAGGTACCCGGTCAGGAGAATCTTGACCGAATTCCAGAGCATCTCCAGGAGGGACTCGTTGAAGATCGCACTGACCAGCGCCTTGGCCGTTGCGCTGAAGGTCGGCAGGATCAGCTCCGAGACGCCGCTCGTGCGCGTATAGAGCTCCCAGGCCGCCAGCACGACCAGCAGCACCGTGAACTTGCGCACGATGTCCATGTTGGACAGGCGCTCGAACATCGTCAACGGGCGGGCGATGTCGCCGGTGACCGCCTTGCCGAGCTCGCCCACCTCGATTTCCGGTCTGACGACGATCTCCTGTCGCGCCGCCATCAGTGGCCTCCTCCGGCGGCAGCCTTCTCTTCTTCGAGGATGCGGTCCGCGAACAGCATGTCGTGGATGCGCTGCTGCACGCGCGCGAACTCGGGATCGCTGACGTTGTCGTGGTTCAGGTTATGAGCGTTGAGCTCGGCCTTCACCTGACCCGGATGCGGCGAGAGCACCAGAATCCGGCTGCCGACGATCAGCGCCTCCTCGATGGAGTGCGTCACGAACAGCACGGTGAAGTGCGTGTCCTCCCAGAGCTGGAGCAGCTCCTTCTGCATCTGCAGGCGCGTCAGGGCGTCGAGCGCCGCGAACGGCTCGTCCATGAGCAGGATGTCCGGCTCCATGGCCATGCCGCGCGCGATGGCGACGCGCTGCTTCATGCCGCCCGACAGCATGTGCGGGAAGGTGTTCTCGAAGCGATCGAGCTTCACCTTCCTGATGTAGTGCATGGCGATCTCGTCCGCTTCCTTGCGCGAGCGGGTCTTGCCGCCGTTCAGGAGCGCGAACGTGATGTTCTGCTTGACGGTCTTCCACGGCAGGAGCTGGTCGAACTCCTGGAAGACCATGACACGGTCCGGACCCGGCTGACGGATCTGCCGGCCCTTGAGGCGCATCTGCCCCTCGACAGGCTGCAGGTAGCCGGCCACGCCCTTGAGCAGCGTCGACTTCCCGCACCCGGACGGGCCGAGAAGCACGAAGCGATCTGCGGGGTAGACCTCGAAGTTCACCCGATACGTTGCGGTGATCAGGTGCTCTTTGGTTTTGTACTGAAGGGTGACCCCGTCAACCTCAAGGATGGGCTTGACCTGGGAGGCGGCGGGCTCTTGGCCCGCCGCAGAACGTGTCCGCACATCCATGTGATCAGCTACCGCCCAGGCTGTGGTTCTCGTCCCAGTAGTAGTCCTTCCAGCTCGCGGGCTTGTTCTTGATGCCGCCGCTCGCTGCCAGGAACTTGGCGAACTCCATGGTCCGCTCCGGCGTCAACGAGAAGTACATCTCGTTGTCGTCGGCGATCATGGCGTAGACGTCCTCGGGCTTGAGCTTGGACTTCGTGAAGCGGACGAAGAGGGCGGCGGCCTCCTTCTTGTTCGCCTGGATCCACTGGGCCGCCTTACCGAACGCCGTGCGCACGCAGCCGAACAGCTTCGGATTCGCCTTGCGCCACTTCTCGACATTGTAGAGGGCCACCGTGGAGTGACGCCCGCCGAGCACGTCATAGGACGTCATGACGGTGCGGACCTTGCCGCTCTTCAACTCCTGCCAGGAGCTCGGCAGCGTCGCGAAGTGGCTCTTCACGGCCTGACCGCCCGCGAGCAGAGCGGCGAGCGCCGTCGGATGCTTCATCGAAACGGTCTTCTCGTCGAGCTTCTCGGCCTGCCCCTTGCCCCACTTCTTCTCGGCGGCCATCTGCAGCACGACCGCCTGGATCGACACCTTGACGGACGGCAGCGCGATCTTGTGGTCGGTGAGCGGCACGTAGTCCTCGAGCTTCTTCACGCGAGGATCGATCGTGTTGAGCTTCAAGGGCATGGCGGACAAGGTCACGGCCGCCTTGACGTTGGCGCCACCCTTGGTCTTGTCCCAGAGCTTCAGCAGAGGGCCGATGCCGCCCGCTGCGAAGTCGACGTTGCCCGAAAGCAGCGCCTGATTGACGGCCGCGCCGCCGCTGAGACGAACCATCGAGACCTTGACGTCGCCCAGTCCCTGCTCCTTGGCGCAGGCTTCGATGAGCTTCTTCTCGACCACGACGTGCTGCGGCAGATAGAGCAGGCCGAACTGGTCGGCCATGCGCACCATCTTGGCTTCTGCCCGGGCGTCGGCCGAAAGGCCCGCGGTCATCGAGACCACAAGCGCACTTGCGGCCACAGTGGCCGTCAAGGTGCGCCCAAACGATCGCTGACTCATTGTATCAATATCCTCCCTTGCGCTCAGTCACGACTGTCTCGTCGCTTCAAGGCGACCCGGCACCTGCATGATCCAATAGGCTTCCGTCCGCCGCGTAGAGTGCGGTCAAAAGCCAACTAGGATGAAATTCCGAGACAACCTGTCTTGAAGCTTAAAACAACGCGGTTCGAAATTCCAGTCCTTACACCGCTTCCACCCTACCGTGCACCGGCACTCTCGGGTCGCCTGCGCGTGCGGCTAAACCGACGGCGGCGCGACGATGATCGCCTCGTAGGGATGACGCTTGGAGATGAGGCCCGCGTTCAGGAAAACGTCGACTGTGACCTCGTAGGCCGGCCGCGTAATCTCGACGTGCGGCGTCCAGTTGCCGAGCTTTTGGTAGCCGGCGATCGTCGTCGTCAGAACCGCGCGGTCGATCTCGGGAAAGAAGCTCTGCTCCTTGGCGGCGATCTCGTCGGCGGGCGTTTCGAGCACCCATCTGCGCGCCTTCTTGTAGGCCCGCATGAATCCCTTGGCTGCATCGGTGGCGAGCCACTCCCGTGTCGAGGCGAGGCTCGAGAAGGCGCACGGCCCCATGGCATCGCCGACCGAGGCCACGACATGACCGACGCCGTCGTGCTCGAGTTGCTGGGGCGCCGGCCCCTGCTGATGGATGTAGTCGCCGAGCCCGTCGCGGAAAGCCTTGTCCATCTCCTCGACGCTGCCGGCATCGATGGAATTGAGCGCCGCATAGTCGATGCCCTGCGACTTGCAGGCATACTTGAACATGGCCAGCGGCTGGCCGCCGTGATCGACGAGCACCTTGCCGGCAAGCAGCTTCTTCCAGGAGAAATCGGGATCGGGCTTGCGGCTCGTGATGTAGAAGCCGTCCTTCTCGTTGATCTGCGCGAAGTGCACCGCGGGGGGCGTCTGGCCCTTCTCGAGCGGACCGAAGCCCTGCGAAATCGCCGACTGCACGACCTGCGCCTCGCCGGCGAGCAGCGCGGTGATGGCGGTGCCACCCGCCGGCGCGACAGAAAACTCCGGCTCGAAGCCCTCCTCCTGCAGGAAGCCACCCGCCATCGTCGCAATCAGCGGGGAGTAGAAGGCCGAGAAGCGGGAGAACTGGATATGCAGTTTCATCTTGAGGCGTCTCACTCTTGTCTCGTGGGGGAGGAAGTTGGCGGCGCGGCGGTATCGGCTCCGCACAGCCTCGGTCATTGGCGGCCGATGTTAGGACATAAGAACGGCGGGGCCAACGCTCGATGCGCGCCCCGCTCGCTCAGCCCTTTTCGGGCACGAGGCCGAGGACCCGTTGCAGGAAACCGAGCTCGGCCTTGTAGACGGCCTTGATGGTGGCCGCCCGCCGGAAGCCGTGCCCCTCTCCGGCGAACTCGTGATAGGCGACATCGATGCCGCGACGCCGCAAGGCCTCGACGATGAGGCGCGATTGCGCTGGTGGCACAACCTTGTCCTCGAGCCCCTGGAAGAGCACGACAGGCGCGCTGATCATGTCGACATGCGCCAGAGGCGAGCGCTCCTTGAACCGCTGGCGCGAGCCACCGGGACGCGTGCCGAGCAGCGAATGCAGGTAGCCCGACTCGAACTTGTGCGTGTCGGAGAGGAGTAGCTCGAGATCGGAGATGCCGTAAGCGCTGCTGCCGGCTGCGAAGACGTCGGTCGTGGCGAGCGCCATGAGTACGGTGTAACCACCGGCACTGCTGCCGGCGATGGCGACGCGGCGCGGGTCGGCGAGCCCTTCGTCGGCGAGGAAGCGCGCGGCAGCCGCACAGTCCGCGACATCGGCGACGCCCCAGTTGCCGTCCAGGCGCCGGCGATAGTCGCTGCCATAGAGCGTCGAGCCGGCATAATCGACGTCGAGCACGCAAAACCCGCGGCTGGCGTAGAATTGCGGCTTGGGTTTGAGGCCCCTGTCGGCGGACGCGGTCGGCCCGCCGTGCACGAGCACGAGCGCCGGCGGACGAGCGCCGCGCGGCCCGCGGTAGCGGGCGTTCGCCGGGGCGTAATAAAGGCCGTGCACCTGCTGGTGCGCCGCGCCGCCCGGGAAGCTCACCGGCACGCCCTCGGAGATGTAACGCTGATCGAGCTCCAGATCGCCGGAACGCCGCAGGATGGCCGGCGGCGCTCCCGAAAGGTCGAGATGCACGATCGCCGGCAGATCGCGTGCGAACCCACCGACGCCGGCAACCCCGCCAACGGTGGCCCGCATCCCGTCCAGGCTCGCAACGGGCGTCGGGCAGTCGTGCAGGCGCTCCTGGGCGTCGACCTGCCCCACCACGAGCCGGCCATCACGATAGAAGGCCGCCACCAGGCCACCATCGCTGCGGATGTCGTAGGTTCTGGCGCCGAGTTGCCAGAGCGGCTGGCCGAACTCGGCGGCACAAGGGGCTACGCTCCGCACCCTCTCGCCCTCCAGCACGTGGATGTTGCCCCAGCCCGACCTGTCCCAGACGAAATAGAGACGGCCATCCGGTGCCCACTCCGGCTGGAAGGCCGCGGTGTCCTCGCCGCCGGCGACGCGTCGGGGGCGATGCGGACGACCGCTGTCGTCGAGCTCGGCGACATGCAGCGCCGCCGCCTCCCACGGCATGGCGGGCAGGTCCCAGGAGAGCCACGCCAGCCTCATCCCGTCATATCGCAGGCGCGGCGCCGCATAGAAATCGCTGCCGCGGACGAGATCGACGATTTTGCCGCGACGCTGGCCATCGAGGGCAATGGCGACGATCAGGTTCTCCGGCGGCGGCGCGCCGCTTTCGGTCGCGTCGGTCCGCTCACAGACGGCGAGCAGGCGATTACGGCGGCGATCCAGGGCCATGTCGGCGAAACGATGCCCCGGCGCATGCGTCAGCCGGACCGGCGCCTGACCGGACACGCCCGCTGGCGCGGCTGACAGGATGTAGAGGTCCTGATCGGCGGCGTTTACGAAGACCACCATCCCGTCCGCAACGAGGAATTCGCCGCCGCCGTACTCGTGGACCCGCGACCGGGCCGAGAACGGGGCCGGCAGCACCTCCTCGACTTCTCCGGCGAGCGTCGCACGCATGATCACCTGCCGCCCCTGCTCCTCGGGTCGCGATTCCGTCCAGTAGATCCACCCGCCATCGCTCTGGACCTGCCCGAAGCGACGCCCGGCCATGGCCGCGAAATCCGGCTTCAGTGGCGACGGCCAGGTTCCGAATGGCCTGCTGCGCTGTCTCATGCACCCCTCTGCTCGCAACCCCGGTGATGCGCCATCCTTGGACCCACGGCAGCAGGCGGCAAGGAAAAACGGCCCGGCCAGCCCCCGGTAGCGACGGCGGTGGCCGACGCACCCGCACGCCCGATGCGCAAAACCGTTGCATGCGCCGATAGGTCAGCTATGCTGTCCTTTATCGATGACATGATCGGCGTCCGCACCACTGGGGTGTGGCGCATGTCCGGTGTGCCCACTCAGCGACGGCTCGAAAGGCTCTGCGGCCTTGGTCGCGGCGGACGTCGAGGGGTGCACCGGAAGTATGAAGCGGCTGCCCTGTCGCAACGGGCCCGCTGGCGCGTATCATGTTGCCGCATTGGGCGTCGGTCGCATGTCGAGGACGGGGCGTTTGCCCTGCGGTCCGCGCGTGACGGCATCGACGCCTCGAGGTTTGGACTGCGCGAAAGAGGATCCCACAAGGGGCCGATACGAAAATGACGAATGCGAGATCGACGAGGATGCAGAGCGAGGCGGGAACTGGCGTGCTGCCGGCCACGCGCCGTGGCGCGCCCCCCGCTCAAGGGCTTTACAATCCCAACGCCGAGCACGACGCCTGCGGCGTCGGCTTCGTCGCCGATCTCAAAGCGCGCAAGACGCACAAGACCGTCAGCGACGCCCTGCAGATGCTCGAGAACCTGACGCATCGCGGCGCTGTCGGCGCGGATCCGCTCGAGGGCGACGGTGCGGGCATCCTCATCCAGATCCCACACGACTTCCTGGCCGAGGAGTGCACGCGGGCGGGCTTCGAGCTGCCGGAGCCGGGCGCGTATGCCGTCGGCCATCTCTTCATGCCGCGCGACAAGCGTCTGCGGCGCGAGTGCGAGGACATCTTCGCCCGCGTCTGCAAGGACGAGGGCCTGGTGCTGCTCGGCTGGCGCGACGTGCCGGTCGACAGCTCCTGCCTGTCTGCGCCCGTGCTCGCCACCGAGCCCGTGCATCGCCAGGTGTTCATCGGCAAGGGCCGCAAGACGAAGACCCCGGATCAGTTCGAGCGCCGGCTCTACATCCTGCGCAAGGTCGTCTCGCAGGCGATCTACAATGCCCACGAGCGCCTCGACATCTCGTTCGGCGAGATCGAGTTCTATTGCTGCTCGCTGTCGTCGCGCACGCTCGTCTACAAGGGCATG
>JAGRKR010000674.1:0-1705 GCA_020442225.1 Hyphomicrobiaceae bacterium
TTGATCTGCGCCCAGCCGGTGATGCCCGGCTTGACGTTGTGGCGGCGGGCGTAGCGGGCGATGCGGCGCTCGTATTCCTCGTTGTGGGCGATGGCGTGCGGGCGCGGGCCGACGATCGACATCTCTCCCCTGAGAACGTTGAGGAGCTGGGGCAATTCGTCGAGGCTGGTTCGCCGCAGGAACCGTCCGGCGCGGGTGATGCGTGGATCGTCCACCTTGGCCTGGGTGACGACCGGACCGTCGTCGAGTGTCGTCATCGTGCGGAACTTGAAGATGCGGAACGTCTGCTGGTTGAAGCCGTGCCGGCGCTGGCGGAACAGCGCCGGTCCGCGGCTGTCGAGCTTGATCCAGAGCGCGAGCAGCAGCAGCACCGGAAGAAGCAGGACGAGAGCCAGCGATGCAATCGTGAGATCCAGGAGCCGCTTGGTCAAGCGCTCGACCAGGGTCATCGGAGGGCGCGCGATGGCGATGCTGGTCATGCCGCCGATACGCTCGGCGTGGACGTCCGCGAAGCGATCGAGCAGAGAGCCTTCCCAAAGCTGGATGCGCACGGGAATGCTGGAGAACGCCTGCGCACAGCGGTCGATGAGCTGGGGGTCGGACCACGGCAGCACCAGCAGGATCTCGTCGATCTCGAGGCCGCGCGCCTTGTCGACACTGCGCTGCAAGTCGATCTCGAGCTGCGCCAGGGAGGCGTCTCCGCTGGCGCCGGGGCCGATGATGTGGATGTCTTGAAGCAGGACGCCGGCACTGTCGAGACGATGCTTGGCGAGGAATTCCTCAGTCCTCGCCATCGTTCCGACGAGCAGGACGCCGCGCGTGCTGAGCCAGCCGGCCCGTACGCCGCGGCGCACGAAGCTGACGACGAGGCCGTCGCTGCCGGCGATCGTGATGAAGCCCATGACGTAGAAGAGCAGCACGGAGCCGCGGGAGTGCAAAGCGGCCTGCTTCGTGAGGAACCCGACGACCAGGACGCAGGCGATGGCCATCGTCCACGAAGCCAGCATCTGATTGTAGCGCGTGCCTTGGGTGAGCATCCGTTCGGTGCCGTAATGGGCCTTGCCGGACTGGATGAGAACGTAGAACAGGGACGTGAGTGCGCCGAGCTCGAACGGTCGCGGGCTGATGTCGGGCGTGCCGTAGTAGGCGATGTGATAGAGCGACTGCGCCGCGACGGCGGCCATCATGATGACGAAGCCGTCGACGACCACGTGAATGAGCGAGATGGTCTGCTTGTCGAGCGTCGCTCCGAAGCGTCGCCTGACAAGGCGAGGGTGGCGCAGGTAGTTCACATCAGTCATTACGCAAACCAGTCGAATGAGACTACCAAGAGCACCGCGTGGCTCTCTAGCTAGTGTGTCGAGGAAGCAAGCTTTGTGCCGTCAGGAGCACATCGCACCCTTTGCCCGTCGCAGCGCACGACCGCGATGGTCGACGCGCGGGGCCGCCAGCGTCGCCGCGGCGTTTCGATCGGAGCAGAAGCAGGTTCTGGCGCACGCCCTGCGCGCGCGTCGTTTTCGTTGCTCAACCGCGCGCAAACTAGGGCAAGGGACAGTTGTCCCGCAATAGGTTTTGACAGTCATATTGATAAAACACTTTAATGCCGTCACGGCAGTTGGTGCGTACGGGTCGCAGTTGCGATCTGACGTTGCCGCCGTCGATCCGCGCAAACTGTTCAGCATCAGGAATCGAGCGGATCGTGAGC
>JAGRKR010000674.1:1778-5815 GCA_020442225.1 Hyphomicrobiaceae bacterium
TCGGAAATCCCGCTGGCCGTCCGGCTGTGCGTGGTCGAGGAGCCGACGCCTTGAGGTCCGATCAATGTCTCGAAACGAAACGGTATCCCAAGAGTGAGCTACATGAGGCCTGTAGAGCCTGCAGTCCCGGCGGTGATGCCCGCAACCGGTGACGGCCAGGTTGATCTCCGCGAGCTGCTCGCCGTTCTCGGTCGCAGGTGGCGGTCCATTGCCGGTGCGGTCCTCGCCTGCTTGGCGCTTGGGATCCTGTATCTGCTGGTGACGCCGCCGCAGTACGTTTCCGCGACGGACATTTTTATAGACTCGCGACAGAAGAAGATCGTCGGCCAGGAGCTTACCCCGCTCGGCAGCGGCGGCGATCATGCCTACGTCGACAGCCAGGTGGAGATCATCGGTTCCGCCTCCGTCATCCGCCGCGTCGTCGAGAAGGAGAAGCTGGCGAGCGATCCCGAGTTCGCCGGCGGCGGACGCCTGAAGCGTCTCCTGGTCGCCATCGGCGTGTCGTCCCCGTCGAAGCCGTCGGACCCGGCGGTCGTGAAGCAGCGGGCCATGGAATCGTTCGCGCGCGCCCTGGTCGTGCATCGGGCCGGCCGTACCTACGTCATCCGTGTCGCCGTCACGTCGAAGGACCCGCAGAAGGCCGCGCGCCTCGCCACCGCAGTGGCGGAGAGCTATCTCGTCGAGCAGTCGTCGTCGAAATCGGACGAGGCGCGGCGTGTCAGCGTCAGCCTGGGTGCCCGTCTCGACGAGTTGCGCGCGCGCGTGCGTCAGGCCGAGCAGAAAGTTCAGGAGTTCCGGCGCGAGAAGGGGATCGTCACGTCCGAGGGCGGCCTCGTGAATGAGCAACAGCTCACGCGCATCAATACGGAGCTCGTCCAGGCGCGCGGCGCGGCGGCCAGCGCCAAGGCGCGCTTCGACCAGGTTCGCGCGGCGCTCGCCTCGGGCGGGCCGCTCGGCGAGAGTGCCGAGGCGGTCGGCTCGCAGACCATCCAGCGGCTGCGCAGCCAGCTTGCGGCCGCGTTGCAGAACGAGGCGTCGCTGAGGGCGGTGCTCCTCGATGCCCACCCGCGCCTGCGCCAGATCCGGCAGGAGGTGACCGCGGTCCGGCGCCAGATCGAAGCCGAGCTCAAGCGCATCGCCGCCGTCGCCAAGGGCGAGCATCAGATCGCCGACCGCCGCGTGCGGACGCTCGAGGCCGAGCTGGAGAGCCTGAAGCGGGTTGCCGACAGCACGAACCAGTCGCGCATCCGTCTCGGCGAGCTCGAGCGGGAAGCCGAGACGAGCCGCCAGCTTCTGCGGACCTTCCTCTCGCGCAGCAAGGAGACCGGGGAGCAGCAGACGCTCTATCAGCCCGAGGCGCACGTCATCTCGAAGGCCGTGGCACCGCTCTCTCCGAGCAAGCCGAAGCCGTTGCTGGTCCTCATGCTCGCGATCGGCGCGGGTCTCGCCTTCGGCGTGGCCCATGCCATCGCCCGTGAGCACCTCGACGCCGCGCCGCTGCGCGCGCGCGCCGATGCCGGTCCGGGTCGTCCGGGCCGTGTCCTGGCCGATCCCGATCCCGGGCTGCCGACGTTCGGCTCGGTTCCCGTGCTCATGCCCGAGGCAACGGCGGCGGCGGGCGCCAAGGGGCCGGTGGCCTCGACGCTGACCTTCGCGGATGCCATCCACGCGATCATGTCGCCCGGCTCGCGCGGCGCCCAGCCGTTCCGCAAATCCGTTTTCCGCCTGCTGCATCGCATGTCGCAGGCAAGCACCAACGGCCAGACATCCGTCACGCTGCTCAGGTCGCTCGAGCCTGGCGAAGGCGCGTCGACACTGGCGCTTTCCCTCGGCATGGCGGCGGCCCTCACGGGCGAGCGCGTGCTGCTCGTCGATATGGATGGGGCCGACCCGGCGCTATCCGGCGTGTTCGCCCCGGACTTGAATGCGGCAAAGCCGACCCCGAGCGGTCGCGGCGGCCCGCTGGCCTCGATCATCATCGAGGATAGCACCAGCGGCCTCGAGTTCCTCCCGCTCGCCACACTCGATCCCGGCGCAATGGATCGCGCCGAAGCGCGGCGGATCGAGACCGAGTTCCTCAAGCTCTCGAGCCGCTACGACCGCATCATCATCGACGGCGGCGTCTTCAACAGGCGCACGGGTTCGCTGGATCCGTCACGGTGGTCCGACCTCGTTCTGCTCTGCGTCCAGGCGGGGCGCATGCCGGCTGCGGTGGCGCACGCCGCGCGTCAGGTGCAGGCCCAGAACGGCCGCAATGGCGCGACGGCAGGTGTCATTCGCACATTCGATCTGGCGATCTGAACGTTCGGCCCTCGTCCAGCGCCCGAAGGCGTCGATCCGCACGCCAAGACCGTCCCTAGCGCGCGGCGCGCCAGTGGCTCCGCCCCGCAGCAAACGCGCAATAGGCCATCAGCAGCGTCGAAAAGTGGTTGTGCTTCATCAGTGTGAAGTCGGCTGTCGCGGTGAAGACGAGGAGAGTGAGCAGGGCAACCAGCACGACCCGTACGTTCATGTCGATGTGCCGGTTGAAGGCGACGAAGAACGCACGCGTGAGCAGGAGGACGTAGAGCGCCAGCCCTATCACGCCGAGCGAGACGCCGATGTCGATCGAGGTGTTGTGGAAGTCCGGCGCTCGGAAATAGACGAGGCGCGCCCAGAGCTCCCACGCGGGCGAATACTTGCCGGCATCGAAAAAGGCCTGGTAGCCGTAGCCGAGCCAGGGTTTGCGTCCCATGAACTCCAGACCCGAAGCCCAGATCGGTACGCGGCCCGTCAGGCCGGCATCCCGGTTGAGCACTTCCGTGACGGAGCCGAGACCGACCATGGGCACCAGGAACGAGAAGGCGATGACCGAGAGCGCCACCCCGATGATCGCGATGTTGCGCCAGCGGCCTGCGTTCTGCAGCGTGATGGCGAGAGCGACGACGACGACGCTGGCAGCCAGCGCGGTGGAGGAATTCGACAGCACGACGCTGGCTATCGCGGCGAGGACAAGGAACGCGCGGGCGAGGCGCCCGAGCCTCGGTCCAACACCGATGAGCAGCATCACCAGAAGCATGGCGGAGTAGTAGCCCGCGTCGGCCTTGTGGGCGAACACGCCGTGCATCTGCCGGCCGCCGATCAGGCCGCTGCCGCCGTAGCGTGCGGTCGACGCGATGTCGGGTGCGGCCAGGTAGAGCAGGAGGGAGCCGAGCACGAGCGCAGCCAGAACCCATCCGAAGATCGCCAGAAACCGCTGCGGGCTCAGATGTTCCGCCAGCACGTAGCCGATAGCGAGATTGGCGGCCAGCATGGTGGCGTAGAATAGCGTATTGGTGCTGTTGACTGACCAGACGGCCGACAGGAGCGACCAGACGACGATCGGCGCGGCGTATAGGATCGAGGCGTGGACGCTGCGTGTGAGCAGGGCGTGCACCAGCAGCGCAGCGGTGGAGCCGAGCAACAGGAGCCATAGCGCTTGATAGAGACGGTTGTCCTTGGCGAGGGGGGCGCTCGGACTGGGGTCCGGGCCCTCGACCATGTCGCCGACGGCGAAGCCGCCGTAGAAGTAGTAGAAGGCGCTCATCGTCATCAACACGGCCAGCACCGCGAACAGGATGACGAGCAGGTCCCAGTAGCGCAGACCCTGGGAGGCAGGTGCGGCGCTCGTGGCAGGCGACATCTGGCCGAATTGAGACATCTGCTAGGGATACGTCAGGCTTTGGCGCGCTTCTCGTACACGTTCTCCTCCGAGGTAGCACGGTTCGTCTTAAGGGATCGCTCACGCTTGGGCGATGGCCGCGGCGGTGGCCTCCGGAGGCGATTCCCGGCCGCGCTCGCACTCATCGCCGCCGCCCTGCCGGCACCGGCGTTGGCGGCAGACCGCACGAACAGCGAAACCGCGCGCGAACTCGTCATTGTCGTGCCGGCGCCCGGGCAGCCGGCTGGGGGCGCGCCGCGTGATCGCAAGAGGCGTGTGCCAGGTCGTCGCGCGCGGAGCCTCGAGGAGGCCGTTGCCATGGCCAGGCGGGCACGTGCGGCGCCGGACTGGCGCGCCG
>JAGRKR010000069.1:0-3686 GCA_020442225.1 Hyphomicrobiaceae bacterium
CCTGCCGCCAACCCCTCCTCGTCGTCGAGAAGCGCTTTCAGAAGATGCTCTGGAGTGAATTGCTGGTGCCCTTCGCGCAGGGCGATTCCTTGCGCGGCCTGGATGAAGCCCTTGGCACGGTCGGTGTAGCGCTCGATATTCATTGGTTCCCTTTCTCTGCACGGCTCCGTGCCCATGAAGGCGCAGCAGAACCGCCGGATCGACAGGACAGATCATTTCGACACGCCCGCCGGGCCCCGAAGGCATCCCGTACGGTACGCGCCCTTGAGATATAGGGGCTGCGAGGCGACTGAAAAGAGCCGGACGGTGTTGCATGGGCCAGGCCTGCCGCGACAAACTGGCCAACGGGGGGCTCGACTGTCGGTCGAGGCTTGGCGGGCTATCGGACGATACAACTCGCCAGGGCGGCGCACTGATGCCTGTCGCCTGGACCGCTCGGGCGCCAGATCGCCGGCAGACGCTCTCCCCACATTGCCTGCCCCGACGACCTCTGATCGCTGCTGTCGCTACTCCGGAGCCAGCATGGCGCGCAGGCGCTCGGCTTCGTCGCGCGACATATGCGGGAGCAGCGCGCGGATGGTGCTGCCGCCGTGGATCTTCCCGTTGCGACGGTACATCCAGTCGGTGAGCTGGGCGATCGGCACCGTCACCCGCTGACCGTGCCGGAGGTCGGGAATGTCGCGCGGCTGATTGCTGATCGTGGCGGTGACCGTGTCGCCCGAGCGGACGACCTCCGTGGCCCAGATATGCTCGCCGTCACCGCGGCGGGTGGTGTAGCGGATCTTTACGGCGAAGCCTTCGTCGCCCGGCTGGGGCTCGGCGAGCCGTGCGAAGAACCGTGGCAGCGAGGCCCGAGCCTTGGCGATCGCGGCAGTCATCGCCTGATCGGCCGTGGGCACGGACGTGATCTGCGCCCTGCCGGGCAGGGGCGCGAGAACCAGGACAGCAATCAGCGCGAGGATGCCGAGGGCCGAGCGCAACATCGCGAGCCTCCATGCCGGAATATCTTTGTCAGCACAGAGCACATTTCGCGATTCATGACCAGATCTCGCGACCTGCCCTCGCGCCTGCGTTCTTGAGGTGTGCGCCAAAACGTGGGAAGTCGATGCTCCGGCCGGCTACTGCCGCCGGAAGCGGTATTGAGCCGACCAGGAGGCGAGCAGGATGTCACCGACGATCGCAGCCATCTACCGCTATCCCGTAAAGGGCCTGTCGCCGGAGCAACTCGCGACGGTGGATCTCGGCGTCGGCGGCACGCTGCCAGGGGATCGCATCTACGCCGTCGAGAACGGCGTCGGCCGTTTCGACCCGCTCAATCCGCGACACCTGCCCAAGATCAACTTCCTCATGCTCATGCGCGACGAGCGCCTTGCGACGTTGCGCACCGCATTCGATCTCGAGACGCACGTGCTCACCATCATGCGGGACGGCAAACAGGTGGCGCGCGGGGACCTCTCGACCAAGCTCGGGCGGCAGATGATCGAGCAGTTCTTCGCGGCTTACATGAAGGCGGAGCTCAGGGGGGCGCCCCACATCGTGCACGCGGATGGGCACACGTTCTCCGACATGGCGGCGCACTGCGTGCACATCGTCAATCTGGCGACCGTGCGCGACATCGAGCGCGCGGCAGGTCGCAGCCTCGACCCTCTGCGCTTCCGGGCCAATCTGTATATCGAGGGTCTGCCCGCCTGGGAGGAATTCAAGTGGCTCGACCGCACGCTGGCAGTCGGCGCGGTCAGGCTCGAGGTGTTCGACCGTACGCGCCGCTGCGAGGCGGTCAATGTCGATCCATCGAGCGGAGTGCGCGATGCCGGACTCCCCCAACTGCTGCAACGAACGTGGGGGCATTCCGACGTCGGCATCTACGCCAAGGTCGCCGGTGCCGGCTCCATCAGTGAAGGTGACGCCATCGCGGTCGATGGTGGCTGAGCCCGAAGCTCAGTCGTCGCGACCGATCACGGGCTGCCCGCCGGTCTCGCCGCGCGCGTCGTCACCGCTCATGCCGATATCTGCCTCACCGTCGGGGCGCGGACGCCGGCGCACCGGTCGGCGCAGGAACTCGGGGCCCTGCTCGCCGAAGGAGTCGGCCGGGGCGGCGCCGTTGGCTTGGCCGCGATGATCGCGATCACGATCGCCTTGCGGACGCGGTCCGCGGCGATCACGGAAACGACGGTCGCGCTGCTGGCCATGACGATGAGATTCGCCATTGCGCTGGTCGCGCTGGTCACGACCGTCGCTGCGCATGTGGTCGTCGCTGCGTCCTTCGCGCGGGCGCTGTCCGCCCCGCTCGACGATGCGCGGCTGCTCGCCGTCCCGACTGTCCCGACCATCGTGGCCCACGGGCTCGACGGTCATCGCCGTGTCACCGTCGTCCTCGTCCTCGTCGTAGCCGTCGTCGTCGCTGGGCGAGCGCATGCGGGCATGGGGATGACCGCTGCCATTCACGCCGTCCGCCTGCTGGTACTGCTCGCGGAAGGCCATGATGATGCGGTTGTAGTGCTCGGCGTGCTGCAGATAGTTCTCGGCCATGACCGTGTCGCCGGACGAATTGGCATCCCGCGCGAGCGACATGTACTTTTCTGCGATGTGTGCCGCGGTGCCGCGGATCTTCACATCGGGTCCGCTCGACTCGTAGCTACGTGTGAGCGGGTTCTGGTTCTTGCGGCCTCGTCCGCGGCCTCTGCGGTTCTGCTGTCCCTGCCTCATGGGCTCCCGATCTCATTCGAGCCAACAGGCTCGCTGACGCGGCCGCAATGGCCCCGCGAGCGCAATCCCATGGCACTCATCACCAAGCTTGCATCCCAACGAAAATGAAAGGCGGTCCTCCGCCAGCGAGCGTCATCCCGGGGCGCTTCGTGCGCGTCCCTATCCGTGTTCAGCCTGAAGCCAAGCCCCTTTCCCGTTCCTGCCCCTCGTCGAAAGGCCCTCAGTCGACAGGCCAAGTGCGTTTTCGATCGAGAAGGAGCGGACCACGCGAACTTCAGCAGCGTTGGATCCGTCAAGGAACGAGGAACGAACTGACGTGCCCCTCGCGCCAGACCGTCTGCCCAGATCAAACGACCCAAATCGGCAAACGGTCATGTGGCGTCCGTCGCATCCGTAGATGGCGTAAGCGGACGACTTCGCTCACGTGGAGCCTAGCTGGAACTGATGGTGCTGCCAACTGTTTTTTGGCTTTGTGCTCACGGTCGTGTTTTCACGGCCACACATCGTGGTCGGCCGGCCAGATCGGCGATCACCGCCGTCGGTCCAAGCTTTTCCAGCAGTTCTGCGAACGCGTGCGTCTGTTGTGGTGCAAGCTCCACCACGGCGATGCCATTGGGCACCAGGGTCGTTAACCCTTGCGCGAGTTCACGTGCGATATGGAGACCATCGGCCCCTCCGTCAAGGGCGAGGCGTGGATCGTAGCAGCGCACCTCCGGCGCGAGCGTAGCGATGTCGCCCGCGGGAATGTAGGGCGGGTTGCTGACGAGGATGTCGAACGACCCCCTCAGCCCCGCGAGGCCACGCGCAACCACCGCCCGGACCCGCGCCGACAGTCCGAGATGCAGCGCGTTGCGCCGGGCGACCGCGAGGGCCGCCGGGCTGATGTCGGTGAGGCATGCCGTGGCATTCGGCAGCTCGCTCAGCAGGCTCAGGGCGAGGCAGCCGGTGCCGGTCCCCACGTCCAGGATGCGCAGCGCGTC
>JAGRKR010000069.1:3752-4208 GCA_020442225.1 Hyphomicrobiaceae bacterium
AACCTCGAACGAGAGCCCCCAGAACTCTCTGCGACCGATGATGCGCGACACCGGCTCGCGCGCCAGCCGCCGCGACATGTAGCTCGCCAGCCTGGCGGCTCCTGCCGGTGGCACCGGGGCGCCGGGGTCGCGCAGCAGCGCATTCGGCGTCATATCGAGGGCGTGGGTGAGGAGAAGCCGGGCGTCTCTCCCGGGGGTATCGAGCCCGGCGGCGGCGAAGGCGCTGGTCATGCGCCTGAGCCAGGTGTCGACGGACTCCGTCTCGGCTCGCGTGTTGGCGACGATGTCGGTCATGGACCTCGATCAGTCTTTCGTGGTGTCGATGTGTGCGAGCTGCTCGGCCTGATGCTCGGTGATGAGCGCGTCGATGAACTCGTCGAGCGCCTCGCCCTGAAGAATGAGGTCGAGCTTGTGCAGGGTCATGTTGATGCGGTGGTCGGTGACGCGCCCCTGCGG
>JAGRKR010000675.1 GCA_020442225.1 Hyphomicrobiaceae bacterium
ATCGCCGACCCCGCCGCGTTCCAGGCGCTCAAACAGGCCAGCCATTGGCCGGGCAAGGTCGCCTCGGAGGACCTGGCCGCGTGGCGGGATGCGGTGCGCATCCTGTTCGGCACACTGGTGGCCCTGGCGATCGCCACGGTTGCCATCCGGCGCATCCTGGCCAGCCGTGAGGGCAAGCTCTCCGTGCATTACGTCTCCGGCCCGACCGTTGCCGCGCGCGCGGGCGCCACGCTGCTCGAGATCAGCCGCGACCATGGCGTGCCGCATGCGGCCGTGTGCGGCGGACGAGCCCGCTGCTCGACCTGCCGCATCCGCGTGCTGAGCGGCGGCGACAAGCTGCCACCACCCGGCCGCGCCGAGCGCCACACGCTCCTGCGCATCCAGGCCCCGCCGGGCGTCCGCCTCGCCTGCCGCGTGCGACCGACCGCCGACGTCACCGTCGTGCGCCTCATCCACCCGCTCTGGGACGCGGAGAGCATCCCGCTGGTCAACGGTCCAGAAATGCTGGGGGCGGAGCGCACGCTGGTCGTGCTCTTCCTCGACATCCGCGACTTCTCGCGGATTGCCGACGGCCGCCTGCCCTTCGACGTCTTCTTCATGCTCAATCAGCTCTACGCCGCCGTCGGCGAGGCGTTGCAGCACGAAGGCGGCTGGATCAACAAGTACATGGGCGACGGTCTGATCGCGGTGTTCGGCCGCGATTGCGAGGCCGACGTCGCCGCACGGCAGGCGCTGCGCGCCGCCGCGGCCATCGACATGGCGCTCGACTACGTCAACACCGCGCTCCTGAGCGAGATCGGCGAGATCATCCGCATCGGCATGGGTGTGCATTCCGGCCGCGTCGTGCTCGGGCGCATCGGCTTCGCGGAGAGCGCCGATCTGACGGTGATCGGCACGGCCGTTAACATCGCCTCGCGTCTCGAGGAGCTGACCAAGCAGTTCGACTGCCAGCTCGCGCTCTCGCAGGACGTCGCCGACCTCGCCGGCTGGGACGGCAAGGACGCGCGCTGCGAGCTGGTGGACATCCGCGGCACATTGCGGCGCGTGCCCGTGCTGCTGCAGAAGCACGCCCGCAACCTGCCGGACTGGATCATCACACCACCGCCGGCAGCAAAGGAGCTCACCCGCTCTGCCGGCGAGAAGGCCAGTGCCGCCAAAGAGAAGGGCCCCACCCGTTGAGCGGGTGAGGCCCCTGCATTACGGCGGCCGCCTGCAACCTGCGCGGCCGTCAATAGGAGCGCGGCAGGCCGAGGACGTGCTGCGCGACATAGCTCAGGATGAGGTTCGGCGAGATCGGCGCATTGCGCGAAAGCCGCGCCTCCCGCCATTTGCGCTCGATATGGTACTCGCGCGCGAAGGCGAAGCCGCCATGGGCCGTGAAGCAGGCTTCCGCAGCCTCCCAGGTGGCATGAGACGCGAGGTAGCGGCCCATGTTGGCTTCGGCGCCGCAGGGTTTGCCCGCATCGAACAGCGCCGTCGCCTTGCGCACCATGAGGTCGGCCGCCTCGAGCTCGGCATACGCCTTCGCGAATGGAAATTGGATGCCCTGGTTCTGGCCGATGGGACGGCCGAAGACCACGCGTTCCTTGGCGTAGGCCACGCCCTTTTCCATGAAGTAGCGCCCGTTGCCGATCGACTCGCTGGCCGTCAGGCAGCGTTCCGCGTTCATGCCGTCGAGGATGTACTTGAAGCCCTTGCC
>JAGRKR010000676.1 GCA_020442225.1 Hyphomicrobiaceae bacterium
CCGGAGGCACCGACGTTGGCCGAGCAATGCATCGGCATGACGCCACGGCTCGGCATGATGTAGTTGAGGTAGGAGAAGACCGACTTCTTGGTCTCGCCGGCATAGGACGAGCCGCCGATGAGGACGATGCGGCGCTTGAAATTACAGGCGATGACCGTCTCACTGCGCACGCCATGGCGGGCCGGATCGGCGCGGAAGCTCGGCAGGTTGACGACCGTGAACTCCGGCGCGAAACCCTCGAGCTCGCCCGGCTGCGGACGGCGCAGCAGGTAGCGGATGAACAGGGCGTGCCAGGCGTATTCACAGAACACCCGCGTGCTCAGCCGGAAGCTCGGATCGGCGCCGGCGAACAGATCCTGCACGAACATCTCGCGCGAGCGGGCATGTTCGATAAAATCGGCGTAGAGCGTGTCGAACTGCTCGGTCGTGATCGAGCGGTTGTTGTCCCACCAGACCGTATCCTCGGTGGTCTCGTCCCGGACCGTGAACTTGTCACGCGGCGAGCGGCCCGTGTGCACCCCGGTTTCGAAGACGAGAGCGCCGGAGCTTGCGATCTGCCCCTCCCCCCGCCGCACGACCTGCTCGAATAGGGCGACCTCACCGTCGTTGTGATGGATCGCGGCCGGAACGCTGAGGGGAAACATCTCGCTAGTCATATGACCGCCATCGAAAATTTGTGACCATCGTGTCGTGCCCAGACGACGACCCGCCCGCACGCCGCTGAAAGTGGCATCCCTGCCTTGCGAGCGCACGCGCATCCGTGGCTCAGGCGGGCTGCGGGAACCACCTCCACAGACTTCCGGACAGCGCGCGGAAGCTATCCAGGGCGGAGAGTCGTCACAACCCGTCTGATAGTCGCATCATGAACGGGAACTTCTTAATTCGGCGGTGGTCCGAGGGTCAATGCTCAGTTTCGGCTTATCAAACGGGCAATCTCCGCCCTCACCCGCTCCGGGGTTGCCAGCGGCGCATCGAAATCCAGGCGCACCGCGCGGCTCGGCGACACGAGATCCAGCCCGGCGGCATCGACCCCCGCCACGCGCCAGGAGCCGTCCGCCGTCATCGCATCGCCGAGAACGCGCGCCACGAGGCGATCGGCCACGCCGGGGGCCGCGAGGATGGTATCGAGCAGATCGCGCTCGGCGCTGGCGACGGCGGCACATGCGGACGGGTCGGGGAACAGGGCCGCGGGCTCCAGGTCCGCGATGCGGCCGAACCCGCCGACATAGTGCGCCCGCGAAACGGTCATGACGTGGAAGCAAAAATCCGGAAAATCAACGTAGAGCGCGGCATCGGGATGCCGGCTCAGATAGCGCTCCCGGTGGGTGCCGGCGCCGGCGGGCGTCAGCTCTCCGATCAGCGAGAGGCGTCCGCCGTCCTGCAGGTTTCCCGTGTCACCGGTTCCGTCGACGAGCAGGCTCGCGCGCGGGTCCCGTGCGAGATTCCGTGTATGCACCGCCAGCCGCGAGATCAGGATGATGGGGTGTCCCCACGGCTCCAAAGCGAGTGCCACCACGGAGACGAACGGGGCGCCATCGGGCATCAGCGTGCCCAGCGCCGCCTTGCGCGCTTCCCGCAAGAGCCGCCGTGCCGCCCCCGAATTGTCCACAGGCCGCGACAACCGCGAAGGCTCTGGCTGGGGCCGCTCATTTGGCGCATCCGCCATGCGATCTCCTTGCTGACGCCGGCTTGGTTTGCGCTGACAGGCTATTCAGCTACCATTCAGTCTGGCAATCGCAGGTTTGCAAGCGCCTTATTTCGTACACCTTGGGACCATAGATCGCCCGGGTGTGGTCCGAGTGATTTCGAGGCGGGAAACGATGAAAGAGAAGAGCACGATCGCTCTGGTCGACGACGAGCGGAACATCCTGACGTCGCTGCGCATGGCCCTCGAGGCCGAAGGCTACAAGGTCAGAACCTACAACGACGGCGCGTCCGCCCTCGAGGCCTTGAGCGAGGACCCCGCCGATCTGGCGGTGCTCGATATCAAGATGCCGCGCATG
>JAGRKR010000677.1:0-1810 GCA_020442225.1 Hyphomicrobiaceae bacterium
GCGACGCCGGCAATGCGCGCGATCGCCTCGCGAACATCACCGGGAACGCGTGACGCCTCGGCAAAGGGGCCGCGCGTGTTGGCCTCCACCACCCACAGGTCGACGGCTGGTGCGCGGGCGATCGTCAGGGCGTCCACGACGAGACCGCGATAGATGCCGATCATCGCCAGCACCACGCCGAGCAGCAGGCCGAGCCCGACGCAGGTGAGCAGGAATCTGCCGAGATTGTGCCGGATGTCGCGAAAGGCCAGGTTCATCGCGCGCCATCCCCGCTGATCCGCGCCAGGCGGCCGTCGCGAAAGCTCTTCTCGACGCGCGTCACCACCCGCGCCCCGTCTGGGACTCCGCCGACGATCTCCAGGCGGGAGTCCTCCGTGCGATGACCGAACGCGACGCGGCGCTGGCGCAGACGGCCGTCCTCGACTGTCCAGACCGTCCCTTCCCTCCCGTTGTACCCCCGGACGGCGGCCTCGGGCACCAGCAGGGCTGTTTCGAGCGTCGCGACACGGATCCAGAACTCGGTCTGCTCGCCGAGGAAGACGCGTGGTGGTGGGTTGTCTCCCTTGATGTAGACGCGCCGCTCCTCCGTCACGCGATCGCTCTCGAGCGCGATGCGGACGACCTTGCCGGTGAATGCGTCGCGCGGGCGCGAGCGCAATCGGGCATCGACCGGCTGGCCTTCGGCGATGTAGCCGGCCCGTGCCTCATCAACGTGCGCGAGGCCCCAATAGGTCCCGACGGCGATAAGTGTAAAGATCGGGTCGCCCGCCTTCACGACGGTCCCCAGCTCCTTGTGCCGCTCGATCACGATGGCATCGAACGGCGCCACGAGCGTCCGGTGGCGCAGCAGTGTCTCCTCAAACTGCAACTGCGCTTTGGCGTCGACGAGCTGGCTCCTGGCGCTTGCAATCTCGGTCTCGGCGATGACGACATCCGCCCGCGCCACCGCTTCGTCGCGCACCGCCTCCTCGGCCGCCTGCTGCGAGACGATATCGCGGCCGACGAGCGCCTTCTTGCGCCGATTCGCCTCCTGCTTCTGGGCGAGCACCGCCCGGGCCTTCTCGAGATTGGCCGTCGCCCGCCGGATCGCCACCTCGGCAATACCGACCGCGGCACGCGACTTCGCGACCTTGGCCTCCTGCTCCCCGTGGTTGAGGCGGGCGAGCACCTGCCCCTTCCTGACCTGATCGCCGTGATCGGCATTGAGCTCGACCAGCGTCGCGCCGACCTCGAAGCCGATCTTGGACAGAATGCGCGCCTCGACCGTGCCGAGACCGAAAACGCGCACCGGCACGTTGCGCTCCGGCGACGCCACACTGACGGAAATCGGCCGGTTGGCGAACATCTGGATGCCCACGACAAGCACGGCGAGCATCCCCGCGGCCACCGCCGCGCCCTTGACCCAACGGCTGGCGGAAGCCTTTCTGAGCCGGTTCAGCGATTCCGGACGCGCGCCGATGCCCGGCGGTTGCGGAGAGGTATTCATGATGTCGACCAACCCGATCGCTTGTGACCCGGACGTGCGATGCCTCGTGTCCGCTCGAGAACGAGAGAAGCCGCGTCCGCCTTCCAAGCCTAGCGGAGATCGGAGCCGACGTTCAGGACGCATAGCGTCGCTGGCGATCCCGGCCCGGGCTGGACGGAGAGGCGCGATCGTGCTCGGCTCCGCCACATCCAGGTACGGGCTTCGAGCCTGCGAGACAGTCGTACCGTATTGAAGAGGCAGGGTGAAATGGACGGCCTGGCAGGCGGCCCGGGAGGGCCTCCCGGAGGGCTGCAACCCCTATTCCTTGAGGCACACCGTCGCCCG
>JAGRKR010000677.1:1987-2414 GCA_020442225.1 Hyphomicrobiaceae bacterium
AAGTATGGAGCGGGCGATGAGATTCGAACTCACGACCCTCACGTTGGCAACGTGATGCTCTACCCCTGAGCTACGCCCGCACCAATCAGCTTGCGGCCACGCCGTGCGCGACCGAGGCAGTCTTATTGCCCAAAGCCGCGGACTTTGCAAGTGGCATCCACGTGATGGCGGCGGAGGCTGGGCGCGCCGGCCCCAGCGCCGGTTGCATCCGCAGGCAACCGCCATTAAATCCTTGGCCAGCCTGCCCGTCAATGACCTCGCCCAGCCCGAAAGCAACGCCCGCATGCCCGCCAGCCGTCAGGACCTGTTCGCACTCTTGGACCGCCTGGGGATCGAGACCCGCACGGTCGAGCACGAGGCGGTGTTCACGGTGGAGCAGAGCCGCGAGCTCGAGAAGGACCTGCCCGGCGGGCATACCAAGAACCTG
>JAGRKR010000678.1 GCA_020442225.1 Hyphomicrobiaceae bacterium
CTGCCTACTGGTTCACCGCCTCGACCTCGTTCGCCAATCCGGCGGTGACGATCGCCCGCGGCCTCTCCAACACCTTCGCGGGCATCCGCCCCTTCGACATCCCGTCCTTCATCGTGGCGCAGGCGCTCGGCGCCGTCCTGGCGCTCGCGATCGTGAGCTGGCTCCTGTGCGAGCCCGCGCAGGTGCGCCAGCCGGACCCCGCCGAGTAGCACCGCCCCAGATGCAATACGGCGCGGAGACAGGACTCTGTCGCCATAGTCTCAGCTTTGATATTTCAAATAAGTTATAAAATATTGAAATGCCTTATTAAATTCACGCACTGATCACACTGCCGACGCAGCTTCAGCGTCTCCTCCGCCAGCGCGACGACACGGCAGGGCCAACACCCGCCAGTTCGCGCGAACGCGCCGGCCCATCCGGGTCGCGCGCAAGACCGGGGGACAGACCATGATCAAGACGACAGCGACGATGCTCTCGGCCGCGCTTGTGCTGGGCGTGGCAACCCTTCCTGCCGCGGCGACGAACCTGGACGGACCACCGCCCGCCTACGAGGGACGCGCCACGATCTGGCAGGGGCTCTACCTGGGCCTCAGCCTCGGCTATGGCTGGGGCAGCTCCGAGCACTTCTACGATCGCAACAACAACCACGGCACCGCGCAACAAAGCCTTACGGGAGGCCTCGGCAGCGTGACGATGGGCTACAACTACCTGATCTCCCCGAGCCTGCTGGTCGGCATCGAAGGCGACCTCGGCATCATGGACCTTCGCGCCGACGACAAGGTGATCTTCGACGGGCACGTCTGGAAATCCCAGTTCGGCGCGTTGTGGGGCACCGTGCGCGGGCGCGCCGGCTTCCTGTGGAACCAGCGCACGCTGCTCTACGCGACCGCCGGTCTCGCCTTCATGCAGCTCGACGAGGTGGGCTACGGCGATGCCGCCGGCCAGACGGCCTGGAATACGGATTTCCGCACCGGCTGGGTGGTTGGCGCCGGCGTCGAGTACGCCCTGTCGTCAACGATGACTGCGAAGCTCGAATACCTGCACATGGACTTCGGCAGCTATTCGGGCCTCAGCGAGAACCGTGAGCCCTACTCTTTCGACAACAGCGTCGATCTGATCCGCGCCGGCCTCAGCTTCAAGTTCTAAGCCGGCGCAGCACCCCGGAGCGCGCCCTGCGCTCCGGGGGTGAGCTCAGAGCACGCGCAGCAGCTGCCATCACGCCGGCTGCCCCGGCCCGCGACGGTAGGCGCGCAGATCCAGCACCACGAACGGCACGGCGAGCAGCGCCAGGAATAACGCCAAGACCAGCGACACCAGAGCGAAATCGAGCAGTTCCGCCGACGTCAGTTCGTGCAGGCGCGGATCACCGCGCAGGTAGCGCACCGGCAGGCGCTGTCCAACGTCCGCACTCTCGTAGTCGTCCTTGTCGACCGCGCGCGTGAAGGCGTGCGTCCGCCCGGTCTCGTCGACGAACGTGTAGCTGATGCGGTGCTCAAGGCCCTGCGTGACCGCATCGGGCCTGCTTCCGACCACCTGCTTGGCGGTAATCTCCCCGTCCGTCAGAGCGAAATCGCCGTCACTCGCAACGTGCGCCCGCAGGACGAGCGCGCTGGCGACGGACAAAAGCGCCACCGCCAGAAGCCCCGTCGAAACCTTGCGCAGGCGTGGCGCCAGCCAGGGCACGGCCTTGCGCACATCGTGAAGGAGGAAGAAGCCGGCGAGGAACAGGCTGATCCAGCCGAGGATGTAGCTCCACTGCGCCGCCTCGCCATACTCGTCAGCGGCGGTTGTGTGGACCGACGGGTCCTTCAGCGAATAGCGGACCTTCAATGTCTGCCCCGGCTTCGCCATTTCCCACACGTCCCGGTCCAGTGCCTTCCAGCCGGAAATGCGCCGCCCATCGGCAAGGGCGAACACATAGTCGATGCGGAATTCTTCGTGGGCAGAGTGTGTGCGGCTCGCCGTCGTGCGGTAGACATAGGCCCGCGTGACGGTCGCCGTCTCATCGACGCCGTGACGCGCAAGCTCGCCAACGCGCGACTGGGCGAAGGCATACACTGTCAAGGCGATCAGGCTCAGCGCGAGCCAAGTCCAGGCCCCCATGCCCGGCACGGAGAGAAGCTTCTTCATCATGGCCGCCGCCGCTCCCTCTGCCGATTCGCATCGCGACAGAGGTTAGACAGGCTCGCCCCGCCCCTCAACCTCCCGGCCGCGATCGCCGACAATCCGGCCTCGCCCGTCAGCGCGGCACCTGGCGCCAGCGGGCCAGCAGCAGGACGGCCACGTTGACCACCACGAGACCCGCCAGCGCCGGCGGCACCACTGTCCAGCCGCTCTCCCCGCCGTAGGCGAAGCTCCAGGCGATTTTGAAGAGCGTGCCGGCATTGACGACGGCCAATCCGAGCAGCACCGAGCGCCACCAGAAGGCCGCCGCCACCGCCGCAAGAAAAACCGGCACCGTCGCCGTCATCGCCACCTTCGAGACCGTCCACGGCGCGAGCAGGAAGCGACGCTCCGCCTCGAGGAAGGCGACGGTGCGCGGATCGGGCGTTGCGGGTGCGGGAAACCAGAACATGCTGGTAAGCAGCGCCAGCAGCGTCAACGCCAGCCCAGCCGGGCTCCGCCGCCAGGCGCACCAGCAGAAGGGCAGCAGGAACAGCGGCCGGACATACCAGCTCCAGGGATTGTGGTGCCGCGCCCACGCCCACTCGGCAAAACTCTGCAAGAGGTCCATGCGCGAGCCTAGCATGGCCCGGCCGGCTCCACCGCACCCGTCGCACCGCGCGCGCCGCGCCTCCCGCTCATGCGCCCGTGGCGAGGATCTGCTCGACGACGCCCTGCACCTCCAGCGCCTCGCCCAGGCTCGCGAGGTCGTGCACCTCTCCGCGCGCCATGGCCGCCACCTTGTCGAGCTGCCGGCGCAGGATCAGCGGCCGCATCTCGGCATTGGGCAGCGCGTCGGGCGGGGCTTGCCATTGGCCATCCACCTCCCGCTCGGCGATCGACCAGTCGCGGAGCCGGATGCGACCCTTGCTGCCCGTCACGGTCCAGGTGTTGGTATCGTCCCTGTCGGTCGTGCCGACGCCGCCCGAGAGCGTCACGGGCAGCGCGCCCGCCTTGAGCTCGGCCCGGATGGCGCGCTCGCTCCGGCCGGGCTCGGGATAATCGCACCGCGCCGACAGCAGCGTCAGCGGCCCGAAGCAGCGGCGCGTCAGGAACAGGAAGTGCGAGCCCACTTCGCGCGTGAAGCCGCCCTCGGCGCGGCCGTCGAGCCAGCCGATGGCCGCCATCTGCCAGGCCCGCGGCCACTTGGCGAAGGCGAGCGTGATGTCGAGCCGCTCAGGCGTGCCGATCGCCCCGTCCGCCATCCATTGCTGCAGATAATCCCGCGCGAATGACGAGGCGAAGGGGAAGTTGACGCCGGCTCGCATGCCGCGCGCGGCAAGGTCGCTGACGACCCGCGTGGCCTCGACGACGTCGGTCGCCAGCGGCTTCTCGCAGAAC
>JAGRKR010000679.1 GCA_020442225.1 Hyphomicrobiaceae bacterium
CGCCGCCTCGGTGGCGGCCGGGTTCTTCAGGTAGCCCTTCATCACCGTGTTGCCGCGCACCATGATCTCGCCGAGCGTCGCTCCGTCGGCAGGTTGCGGCGCCAGCGTCCCGGGATCGGCAATCGTCATGTCCTCGATCAGCGGGTTCGGGATGCCCTGGCGCGCCATCATCAGATAGCGCGCCTGGTCGGGGCCGTTGCTCCATTCGGCAAGCGGCGCGCAGTAGGTCGAAGGGCCGTAGGTCTCGGTCGTGCCGTAGAGGTGCAGCACCTCGAAGCCCATGCCCTCCATGGCCGCGATGACGGCGGAGGGGGGTGCCGCGCCGCCGGTCGCGACCCTGGTGCGGACGGGGAGCGGCCGCTTGGCGTCGGCCGGTGCGTGCGCCAGCATGTTGAGCACGATCGGCGCTCCGCACATATGCGTCACGTGGTGTTCGGCGATGGCCGCGAAGATGCGCGCCGGCTCCACCTTCCTGAGGCAGACATGCGTGCCGCCCGCTGCCGTGACCGCCCATGTGAACGTCCACCCCGAGCAATGGAACATCGGCAGCGTCCAGAGATAGCGGCTGTCGTGGTCGAGCTTGAAGGTCATGGCGTTGGCCAGCGCGCCGAGGTGAGCGCCGCGATGGCTGTAGACGGCGCCCTTGGGGTTGCCGGTGGTGCCGGAGGTGTAGAGCAGGCAGATCGAGTCCCACTCGTCCTCGGGGCCGGGATAGGCGAACTCGGGATCGCCCGCGGCAAGGAACGCCTCGTACTCGATGTCGCCGATGGCCGGAGCATCGGCGGTCTCGGCGTCGGCGATATCGATGACCAGCGGCGGGCGCGCGAGCCTGGCCAGCGCCGGCGTGATCGTCTGGTGGAACTCGCGGTCGGCGAGGAAGAGCCTGGCCTCGCCATGATCGAGGCAGAAGGCGATCGTGGCGGCGTCGAGCCGGATGTTGATCGGGTTGAGCACGGCGCCGATCATCGGCGCGGCATAGTGAGCCTCGAGCAGAGCGGGCGTGTTGGCGGCGAGGATCGCCACGGTGTCGCCGCGGCGCACGCCGGCCTGCGCCAGTGCGTCGGCGAGGCGGCGGGCGCGGGCGTAGAGTTCTGCGTACGTGAAGCGGCGCGCCCCGTGGATCACGGCCGTGCGTGCAGCAAAGACGCGGGCGGCGCGCGCCAGGAAGCTCACGGGTGTCAGCGGCACGTAGTTCGCCGGCCGCTTCGTGAGCTCGGGGCGGTCTTCGCTCATGACGGGTCTCCCTCGGGTGGCTTGGGGCGGGGGCGGGGCGTGGCTCGCGGCTTCTCAGCCAGTGACGCCACGCGATTTCAGGAAGCGCGGGTTACGCACCTTGAGCTCGGCGACGACGTGGCGGCGCAAGTTCTCGACGAGCTTGGCGTGGCTCGCCTCCGAGACGGCGCCGGAGCGGATGTCGCCCGCCAGTCGCGCCATCGAGCCCTCGCCCTCTCCGTAGATGGGGTCGAGGAGCGCCCACTCCGCGGCGTCGCTCTCGCCCTGCATGTCGCGCAGGGCGATCTCGAGCGCGTTCGCCATCATCGATCCGGCGTAGCGCTTGTCGCCGGAGAGAGTCGGCAGGATTTCGTCCCTGAGTGTCGCAAGGGCTCTCGCGACCAGCGCCTCGGCGCGGTGCTCCCTGTGCATGGCGTGCGCCCTCCTATTCCGATCGTGCCACGAGGCGGCGGATGTCGTCGATGGCGTCGAGCTCCATCTCCGGCGCCATCAGGCCGGTGAGCTGCAACTCGAGCGAAGGTTCGCGTCCGGAGCGGTGGCGCTCGCCCTGCAGCACGGCGATGGCGGCCCACCGGGCGGCGGCCAGGATCTGCCAGTAGCTGATCTCCCGCTCCGAGACCGGCTCGGCGGAGACGGCGTTGTAGCCGTCGAGAAGCGCGCCGAGCGGCGCGATGCCGCCGGCTTCGAGCGCATCGTTGCCGAAGCGCCAGCAGCGGGCAGTAAACCAACCGAGATCCTCGATCGGGTCGCCCCAGTGCGCGAACTCCCAATCGAGGATCGCCGTCAAACGGGCGCCATCGATCATGAAATTTCCCGTGCGGAAATCACCATGGACGAGCGTGATGCGGCGCGCCTCGGGGGCGTTGAGCTCGAGCCAGCGCAACACCCATTCGAGCGCCGGCCTGGGATCTGAGCACTGGTCGAGAAGCCCGCGCAGATCGCCGACGATGTCGCGCGCGGCCCGGCGTTCCGGCACGGCGAGGAAAGGCAGGTCGGCGGGCGGCTCGATGGTGTGGATGCGCGCGAGCTGGCGGCCAAGTTCCTCGGCGAGGTCCGGACCGAAGGTGGCGAGCCCGGGGTCGCGAACGATGCGCCGGGCCTGTGCCGTGCCGCCGACGAACCCCAGGATCATGAACGGTGCGCCGATGATGTCGGCCTCCTCCGCCCGGGCGATGGGCTCGGGTACGCGCACGCCGGCCATGGCCGCCGCACGCAGCACCGCGTACTCGTCGGCGCGGTCGAGGCTGACACCGATGCGGGCAGCAGCGTCGGTGCGCAGCACCCAGGTGTGCGTGCCGGCCTTGGCTCCGCCGTCTACCGCGACGTCGAGCTTCCAGTTCTCGCCGACGGCGCCGCCAGGCAGCAGCTCGGCCGCCGTTATGGCGAGGGTCCGGGCGTCGACGCTGCGCGCGAGCCAGCTCTCGAGCGGCGCAAGGTTGCCGGTGTCGAGCGTCCGTGGCCGGCCCGTGGTCTTCGGATCGCTCATGGGGTGGCGGCCTCTCGTTCTGTGCTCATGCCTCGTCCTGTGCTCGACGGACCCGCCACCGGCTGTGCGGCCGTCGTGTTCCATGTGAAACGTTCGCGCGTTTCATCAGCCCATCGACAGCAGGTGGCCGCCGTCGACGGCGACAACGGTCCCGGTCATGAAGGAGCCGGCGTCGGAGGCGAGCAGCAGCAAGGGGCCGTCCAACTCGCCGAGTGCGCCCGCTCTCTGCATCGGCACGCGCGACAGCAGCTTGCGCCCTCCCTCGGAGACCAGGAAGTCGCTGTTCATCTCGGTCGAGATGTAGCCGGGGGCGAGTGCGTTCACGCGGATGCGATCGCGAGCAAGCTCCAGCGCCATGGACTTGGTGAGCTGTATGACTGCGGCCTTGGACGCGGCGTAGGGGGCCAGCCGCCCGATCACACCCAGCCCCAGGATCGAGGCGATGTTGACG
>JAGRKR010000680.1:0-2885 GCA_020442225.1 Hyphomicrobiaceae bacterium
CCGACCTCGGGGTTGTTCACCCGCGTGTCGGTGTGACGGTAGCTGATGACCTGGACCGGACCATCGGGTTTGGCGCGCCGCTTCTTCGCCGGCGCCGAGCGCCGTCCACGCGGAGCCGGCTCCTCGGGCGAGGTCAGCTCGAAGCCGTCTTCGTTCTCGCCCTCGTCGTCGTCCTTCTCGTCCTCGTCGTCGACCTCGACCACCAGCGCCACCGAGCCGCCCCGCCCGCGCCCCTTGACCAGCAGCCCGTCCGCCACCAGCGCGTCGCGCGTCGCCGCATAGGCCGCGTCGGTCAGGTCCGGCGCCGTCTGCCGCAGCCGCGCAAGCAGCGACTGGTTGCCAACGGCGGCCCCGTCGTCGGGAAGCAGGTCGAGGATCAGGTCGCGGAGTTCGGTCATAGATAACTTTCGGGCAGGATAGCGGGCAGGGCAAATGCTTTGGGATTGAACTGGTTTACTCCGCCGATCGCCTGCAAAGGCTACGAGGCCAGAGAATGCCGTGGCAAGACGAAATCCTCTACTTCAGGGCGAGCGCGCTCTCTGCGCGACTGCAAATTCCGGAAGGCCACAACCTGATTGTCACACCTTGGTAGCCTGGGCTTGCTCCGACGACCTGACGCGAGCTTCGTCGATCACAGACTCGATCCTCGCTAGACGTTGCATTTTACTCGACCCATCACCACCATATGTGGGAATTGCAGAGTCGGCGGGTGCGCCATGCCAGAGTCACCAAGCGTCTGTCGCATTCTTAGCCTCGATGGCGGCGGCGCCAAGGGATTCTACACGCTCGGCGTCCTTCGCGAGGTCGAAGCGATGCTGCCGCGCCCGATCCACGAGACGTTCGACCTAATATTCGGCACCAGCACAGGATCGATCATCGCGGCGCTCCTCGCCGTCGGTCGGTCGGTCGAGAACATCCATCAACTCTACCGTGAACATGTCCCGACGGTCATGCAGGCGAAGAGCCGAGGCGCCAAGTCGGCTCGGCTCCGGAAAGTCGGGGAGGAGGTATTCGGGGAGACCGGGTTTGATGCTGTGACAACCGGGCTCGGCATCGTCTCGACGAAGTGGCAGCTTGAGACGCCGATGATCTTCAAGAGCCGTCAGACCCAAGCCCACGGCCGACGCGCGACATTCGTGCCGGGTTTCGGCTGCACCATCGCGGATGCCGTCGAGGCGTCCTGCTCCGCCTTCCCGTTCTTCGAGCGGAAGACGGTCATCACCTCGGCCGGGGACGAAGTCGAGCTCTTCGACGGCGGCTATTGCGCCAACAATCCCACTCTTTATGCGCTGGCAGATGCAACCAAGGCCCTTGGTGTCGCCGTGAACGACTGCCGGGTGCTGAGTATCGGCTGTGGGCAATACCCGGAGCCGCGATACTCGTTCTTCGAGCGGATGAAGAGACGGTTCTGGCTGGTCCAGCTCCTCCAGAAGACGTTGGAAGTGAACACGTCCTCGATGGATCAGCTCAGGAGGTTGCTGTACGCCGACGTGCGCACGGTCCGGATCAGCGACACGTTCGACAAGCCGGAGATGGCGACCGACATGTTCGAGCATGATCTCGGCAAGTTGAATCTGCTGCGGCAGCAGGGCGTGGAGTCCTTCGCGCGGCGGGAAGGCGATATTCGTACATTGCTTTTGGGCGGGGGATAAGGATGGCGATTTCTGAGAAGCAGCTCGAGACTTGGTCCCACGTCGGCTCGCAGGCCCAGTCGGCGGCCACCTACAGGACCATCAAGGGAGTTCTAGAGGACAGGACGGCTCCGTACGCAGGCCGGTCAATCGACGTGTTCCTCCAAGGGTCCTACGGGAACGACACCAACGTTTACGCTGAGAGCGATGTTGACGTCGTCGTCTGCCTCACGGACGTCTACCACAGCGATACCTCGGGGCTCGATCCGGCCGACAAAGCGGCCTACGACGCCAACTTCTCGCCGGCCTCCTACGGCTTCGTCGACTTCAAGAGGGACGTGACCGCGTGGCTGACGAAGTGCTTCGGGGCCGGCGTGAAGCCCGGAAAGAAGGCAATATTTGTTCCGGGTAACAACGGACGCCGGAACGCCGACGTCATCGCCTGCATCGAGCACCGCCGCTACACCTCCTACCGGTCGGCCTACGACAGCCGGCGCCATGTCGGCATAACCTTCCTCACCGCCGACGGCGACCGGATCATCAACTTCCCCAAGCAGCACCTGCAGAACTTCACGGCGAAGCACCAAGCGACGCAGAGCCGCTTCAAGCCGAACGTGCGCGTGCTGAAGAACATGCGCAACGCGATGGTCGACGAGGGTTTCCTCCGGGACGGAGTAGCACCGTCGTACTTCCTGGAAGGGATGCTCTGGAGCGTGCCCAACCAGAACTTCGTCGGGAGCTACCAGCAAAGCTTCGAGAACTACCTTTACTGGCTGGAGCGGTGCAACGCCGGCGAACTGTCCTGCGCTAACAACCTCCACTGGCTGATCCGCGAGGGGGCCCAAATCTGTTGGAACATGAGGGACTATCAGACTTTTTTGGCTGCGGCCCGCCAGTACTGGAACAGTGGCCACCGGTAGTCAGATCCCTGCGGCTGAACTATGCCATGTCACGATGGCGCGAACTTCAACTCGCGATGCTGCCCGTCCCAATCCAGCGGAAATGCCTCCAACAGATCATCGAGTTGCAGCTCCGCCGACTGCCGCCCATCGAGGATCGCCTCGACGATCTCAGGCGCCAACAGGGTCAACCGCAGAACCCGGCTGACGTAGGTTGCGTTGAGAGCCTTCGCTCGCGCCAGATCCTCAAGCGTCCCGTGCACCCCCTCATCCAGCATCTTCCGCCACCGGAACGCCCGCGCTAGCGCCTTGACCATGGCGTTGTCGACCCGCGGCCGCGGCGCCCACTCGGCCC
>JAGRKR010000680.1:2902-3679 GCA_020442225.1 Hyphomicrobiaceae bacterium
CCCGCCGCGCTTCCGGAACGTGAGGGGGAGGTGGACGGTGATCGTCTCGCCGTCCGCGGACACCGACGCGCGCGTCACGCCGCTGCCCGCCTGCTGCCAGCCACCTCGCGCACCAGCCCGGCGAGCCCGTTCGGCCGCAGCCGGACCTCGACACCGTTCATCCGCACGTCTACCCGCTCGACCAGCAACTTCACGATCCGCCCCTGCTCGGCCGGGAAGAGTTCATCCCACAGCGGATCGAGCTCGGTGAGCGCCTCCCGCACCTCGTCCTCGGTGATGTCGTCCGCCTCGGCCCGCGCCGCGCGCCACGTGCCGACGACGACCTCCGGCTGCCGGAAGATGCCGCGCAGCTGGTCGATCACCGCCGCCTCGATCTCGCCCGCCGGCACCCGGCCGACCGGGCACGCATCCGGCCCGCGTTTCAGCACGTCCTGGCTGACGTAGTAGCGGTAGAGCCGGTTGCCCTTCCGGGTATGCGTGGGCGACATCGCCGCACCGGTCGGCCCGAAGATCAGCCCCTTCAGCAGCGCCGGCGTCTGCGCCCGGGTGTTGGCCGATCGGATGCGGGCGTTCTCGGCGAGGATCGCGTGCACCTTGTCCCAGAGGGTCTGGTCGATGATCGCGTCGTGCTCGCCGGGGTGAGCGGTCCCCTTGTGTACCGCGAGCCCGAGGTAGGTGCGGTTGTTGAGCAGCTTGTAGAGATAGCCCTTGTCGACGAGCTTGCCGCGCTTGGTGCGGACGCCCTCGGCCCGAAGCTCCCGCGCCAGCACCGTCGCC
>JAGRKR010000681.1 GCA_020442225.1 Hyphomicrobiaceae bacterium
GCCATCCTGATGTTCGGCGAGCCCGGGACGCCGAACGAGCAGGAAGTGGCCGACTTCGTGCGGGCAGGTCGCTGCCCCAAGCCCGTCATCGCCCTGTTGGCCGGCGAGTTTCAGGAGCGCTATCCCGCGGGCGTCAGCTTCGGTCACGCCGCGGCGATGATCAACGACGCCTCCGATACCGTCTCGGCCAAGCGCGAGATGTTGCGCGCAGCCGGCATCAACGTAGTCAATGGATTGTCCGAGATCCCGGGCGCGCTCGAGCGACTCGGCATTCGGCCCGGCAAGCCTTCGGAAGGGTGACATGCAGGATAAAGTCGAGAAGAAGGGTGGTGAGTGGGACGCCGAGCTGGAGGAGCTCCAGACGCGGCGCAAGCTTGCGAAGCGCATGGGTGGCGAGGAGGCCGTCGCCAAGTTCAAGGCCCGCGGCCGCAATACCGCGCGCGAGCGCATCGAAATGATGCTCGACGATGGGTCGTTCCGCGAGATCGCCCGCGTCACCGGCAAGGGCGTCTATGAGAAGAGCGGGGAGTTCAAGGATCTCTCGCCGGTCAACGCCATCATCGGCACCGGCCGCGTCGAGGGGCGCAAGATCGTCGTCTCGGCCGACGACTACACGATCCGGGCCGGCTCGTCCGAGGGGACCATCTCCGACAAGTGGGTCTATGCCGAGCGCATGGCGCACCAGTACCTGATGCCGATCGTGCGTCTCGTCGATACCGCCGGCGGCAGCGTCAAGCTGCTCGAGCAGATGCAGAGCACCAAGATCCCCGGCTATCCGAACTGGCCCATCGTCGATCTGCTGACGAAAGTGCCGGTGGTCGGCGTTGCTCTCGGCGCCTGTGCCGGCCTCGGCGCCATCAAGGTGCTCATGTCGCATTTCTCCGTCATGGTGCGCGACCAGTCGCAGGTCTTTGCGGCCGGCCCGCCGGTGGTCAAGCAGGCGTACGGGATCGATATCGATAAGAATGATCTCGGCGGCTACAAGGTGCATCGCAAGAGCGCGCTGGTGCACAACGAGGCGGTCGACGAAGCCGATGCGTTCGCGCAGTCGCGGCGATTCCTGAGCTACCTGCCGCGCAACGTGTATCAGGCGCCGCCCGTGACGCCTGCCGACGATCCGCTGGATCGCGTCGAGGACTGGCTCAAGGATGCCATTCCGCACAACAGGCGCCGCGTGTACGATCCGCGCAAGATCGTCGAGGCGGTGCTCGACAAGGGCTCGGTGTTCGAGATCGGCCGCCATCAGGGCGCCTCGATCATGACGGGCCTGGCGCGTCTCGGCGGCTATCCCGTCGGCTACATGTGCTCCGATCCCCGCATCGTCGGCGGCGCCATGACCATCCAGTCGGCCTTCAAGGTCGAGCGCCACATCGAGCTGTGCGATACCTTCGGCCTGCCGATGATCAACTTCGTCGATCAGCCGGGGAACGCGACGGGTCCGGAGGCAGAGCTGAATGGCACGCTGCGCGGTGCGGTGCGCGTGCTGACAGCGACCGAGCGGGCACGCATTCCCTGGGTATCGATCATCATGCGACGCGCCTTTGGCATGGCCGGGGGGCTGCATGCGCCGAAGTATTTCCCGCAACTGCTCTACCGCTTCGCCTGGCCGTCCGCGCGCTGGGGCTCGATCCCGATCGAGGGTGGCGTGCGCGCCGCCCACAAGGCCGACATCGCCGCTGCCGCCGATCCGGAGGAGAAGCTGAAGGAGCTGGAGGAGCACTACCATCGCCTGAGCTCGCCGTTCCGGACGGCGGAGCGGTTCGGCATCACCGACATCATCGATCCCCGCGAGACACGCGCCGTGCTCGCGGATTGGGTGGAGGACGCCTGGGAGGTTCTGAAGTGCGATCGTGGCCGCGGCCGCGATTGAAGGTCCGTTTTCGACAAGGGTCCATAAAACAAGGGAGGATCACGTGATGAAGAAGCTGGCGTTAGCGCTCGCAGGAGTGGCGCTGGCCGCCGTTCCCGCCGCAGCGCAGGAGTGGAAGCCAACACGCAACGTCGAATACATCGTGCCGTCCGGTGCGGGCGCGGCGCTCGATTCCGGTGCGCGCATGATCAAGGAGGTGATCGAGCGCTACAAGCTGTCGCCGACATCCATGATCGTGACCAACAAGCCGGGTGGCGCCGGCATGGTGGCGTTGTCCGTGTTCAATCAGAAGGCAGGCGATCCTCACGTCCTCGCCCATATGACGCACTCGACGATCAACAATCCGCTGATCGGCACGGCGACGCTCGGCACCAAGGACTTCACGCCGATCGCCATCCTGGTGGACGAGACGCTGATCGTGGCGGTGCGCGCCGATTCACCGATCAAGACGGGCAAGGATCTGATCGAGCGACTGAAGAAGGACCCCGGCTCGGTCCGCTTCGGCGTGGCGACGGCGGTCGGCAATCACATCCACATTGGACTGGCGGTGCCCCTCAAGGCGGCCGGCGTCGACATCAAGAAGCTGACCGTCGCCGCCTTCAAGTCCTCGGCCCAGTCGATGACGGCTCTGCTCGGCGGTCATCTCGATGCCGTGTCCGCCTCCGCGCCCAACGCGGTGAAGCTCGCGGAGGCCGGCAAGATCCGTGTCATCGCCACAGCCGCCGGCAAGCGCATGACCGGCTCCATGTCCAAGGTTCCGACCTGGAAGGAGCAAGGCGTCGATGCCGAGTTCTCGTCCTCGCAGGGTGTGCTCGGCGCCAAGGGCATCACGCCCGCCCAGATCATGTTCTGGGAGAGCGCGCTGCGCAAAGTGGTGGAGACCAAGGAGTGGAAGGCGCTGCTGGAGCGCAATCACTGGCGGCCACGCTTCCTCGGTCACAAGGAGGCCGTGGCATTCATTGCCCGTGAAGAGGCCAAGCTCAAGGGCATCCTGGCAGAGCTGGGCATGCTGAAAAAGAAGTAGTCCTGACCGGGACTGCGCGCGATCGGGGCCGTCGTGCTCCGATCGCGTCTTGCAGGACGTAGCTGACGGCACATCGGCTGCGCTCGTGGCGGACGGAGCTTCTGTCCGGTGCTGGTCATGCAAATCGATCGGGGGAGGGGTGGCCATGTCGGGGCGCACCAGCATCTGGGATCGCCGGGATCTGTGGGCAGGCATTCTGCTCGTCGCCGTCGGGGGCTTCTTCGCCTATCAGTCGCTGCAGTACGAATTCGGCGCGCCGACGACGCTCGGACCGGGCTTCTTTCCCTATTGGCTGAGTATGATCCTGTGCGTGCTCGGGGTCATCATATCGCTCTCGTCACTGACGGCGAGCGGCTCCACCGCCAAGGTTCCTCGCGTCCATTGGCCGTCGACGCTGCTGATCATCGGCTCGATCATCGCCTTCGGTGTTCTCCTGAAGTTTTTTGGGCTGCTCGTCGCCTTGCTGGCCCTGGTTGTGCTCAGCAGCATGGCCGATCCCGGCTTCGGCTGGCGCGGCACCGTCGTTACCGCACTCGTCCTGATGGCTCTGTGCTGGGCGATCTTCGTGAAG
>JAGRKR010000682.1 GCA_020442225.1 Hyphomicrobiaceae bacterium
CTTGGCCTTCTTGGCCGGAGCGGCGGTCTGGGCGCTGGCGGCGCCGGCCGCAAGCGTGAACGCGGCGGCAGCGACGAGGCTCGCGAGGGTGCGTGCTTTCATGGGTCTCTCGGTCCTTGGGTTGCGCCGGCGCCGAATCAGGGCGGCCGGCTATGGCTCGACACGGATCATTGAGGCGAGGCGCCCGGCAAAGGCAATCGGAATCTTTCGGTTATCTTTCATCGTTTCGCCACAGCGCGGTGATTGCGGCGGGGACGGCCGCGCCACACGGCGCATGCGGGGCGACCTCAACCCTCGCGCTCCTGCCGCGCCTCCCATGCGGCGCGGGTGTCATACCACCAGGCCGAATGCAGCCAGTCGAGTTGGCGCAGGAAATTGCAGCCGCGCAGGTCGCGGGCGCGGGCCTTGAGCGTCCTGTCGCCGCCGCCGACAACGGGCGTGCGCTCGATCTTGTCGATGAGGGCGATGCAGCGGTCCCAGGTCTTGCGGGCGTCGGTCCACACGCGATGGAGACCCGGGTGCGAGACCTCGTGACCGTCGGCGTCGAAAACCGCGCCGGGAATGCCGTTCCTGTAGAGACCCCATGCGATGAGCCGCTCACGGCCATAGGCGTCGCGCATCTCGCAAAGCGCCACGTCGAGCGCGATGGCCAACTCCAGGAAGGCCGGGGAGAGATTGCGCACGGCCACCATGGGCTTGGCCGGCTTCATGCGCGTGAAATACGCCGCGACCTCGGCCTCGATGCGGCTGCGCTGCCGCTCGGTCAGGCCGTCGGGGCCGGTGTCGGGCCCGCGCCGGGGCCTCGGGTCCGGTCTGCTCACCTCGCCATCCTTCTGTTCCGCTCACGTCGCAGGCGTGCTGCCCGATGCTCTCGCGCACGATCGTGGCGGTTGCTGGGCATCACGACGACGCACCATCTCGGCAACGGTCGCGCGCCGCACTATAATGTCGGGTGACAGGAGGCGGCGCCGGCATCGCGTGGGCGCCGCCTCGTCGTGTCCGCCTCGCGTCCCTCCGTCCACGTCCCTCGTTTCCTCGCATGATCAGGGTGCTGCCGCCATGACCATCGCTGCCGAGCCGCGCCAGAACGGCTTCGTCCCCCGCCTCCGCGAGATCCTGGAGAGCGGCTGGTTCCAGGGCCTCATCATCGCCGTCATCGTCGTCAACGCCGTCGTGCTCGGCCTCGAGACATCGAAGGCCGTGACCGCCCGCTATGGCACGGTGCTGCACGTCCTCGACATGATCGCGCTCGCCATCTTCATCGCGGAGATCGGCGCAAAGCTCGTGGTCTACCGCACCAGCTTCTTTCGCAATTCCTGGAACGTCTTCGATTTCGTCATCGTCGCCATCGCGCTGGTGCCGGCGGGCGAGGGCCTGAGCGTGCTCAGGGCGCTGCGGGTGCTGCGGGCGCTGCGGCTCATCTCGATGGTGCCGCGCATGCGCATGGTGGTGCAGGCGCTGCTCGGCGCCATCCCCGCCATGGGCTCGGTAATCGCGCTCATCGGCCTGGTGTTCTACGTCTTCGCCGTGCTGACGACGAAGCTGTTCGGCACCGCCTTCGAGCCCTGGTTCGGCACGATCGGACGCTCGCTGTACACCCTCTTCCAGATCATGACGCTCGAGTCCTGGTCGATGGGCATCGTGCGGCCCGTCATGGACGTCTACCCCTACTCCTGGGTCCTGTTCGTACCGTTCATCGTGCTGACGACGTTCGCGGTGATGAACCTGTTCGTGGCCATCATCGTCAACTCCATGCAGACCGTGCCACTCGGCGGCGGCGACCGTGCGCGCTACCGACTGCTGGAGGCGATGCTGGACATC
>JAGRKR010000683.1:0-456 GCA_020442225.1 Hyphomicrobiaceae bacterium
GGCCGGTCTCAAGGTTTTCGCCAATCCGCGCAACGCGGCGGCCGGCTCGCTGCGTCAGCTCGACCCCAAGGTCACGGCGGCGCGACCGCTCCGCTTCTTCGCTTATGCCTGGGGCGAGGCCGAGCAGTTGCCGGCGCGCACGCAGCACGGTGTCATCGCGGCCTTCGCCCGCTGGGGGCTGCCGACCAATCCGGACATGCGCGTGTGTCACGCCGCCGAGGAGCTGCTTGCCTACTATCGCGATATGAGCGCGAGGCGTGCCGGTCTCGGCTACGACATCGACGGCGTCGTCTACAAGGTCGATGCGCTCGATCTCCAGGCGCGGCTCGGCTTCGTCTCGCGGGCGCCGCGCTGGGCCATCGCGCACAAGTTTCCGGCCGAGCAGGCCATGACCGTGCTCAACGGCATCGACATCCAGGTCGGCCGCACCGGTGCGTTGACGCCGGTCGCACGGCT
>JAGRKR010000683.1:591-2699 GCA_020442225.1 Hyphomicrobiaceae bacterium
GAACGGCGGCCGGCGGGCGCGGAGCCCTACGCCTTCCCGACGCTCTGCCCGGCCTGCGGCAGCCATGCCGTGCGCGAGATGGACGAGAAGACCGGCAAGGTCGATGCCGTGCGCCGCTGCACCGGCGGCCTCGTCTGCCCTGCGCAACGCGTCGAGCGGCTGCGCCATTTCGTGTCCCGCAACGCCTTCGACATCGAAGGGCTGGGGGAGAAACACATCCGCGCCTTCTACGACGAGGGCATGATCCAGTTTCCGCAGGACATTTTCCGGCTCGAGGCACAGGACGGCCAAGGTCGGTCGAAGCTGGCCGACCGCGAGGGCTGGGGCGAGCAGTCGGCACGCAAGCTCTTCGCCGCCATCGCGGCGCGACGCTCGATCGGCCTCGATCGCTTCATTTTCGCGCTCGGCATCCGCCACGTCGGCGAGACGACGGCCAAGCTGCTCGCCCGCTCCTATGGCAGCATCGATGCGTTCCGCCTGGCCATGGTGGCGTGCTCGGCCGGGAAGGAGAGCGAGGCCTACGCCGAGTTGGACAACATCGAGGGCATCGGCGAGACGGTGGCCGAGGCAATCTGCGAATTTTTTGCCGAGCCGCACAACGTGGCAGTCGTCGACGAGCTGCTCGCGGAGGTCTCGGTGAGCTCCCTCGAGGCCGTAGCGACGTCCTCGCCGGTGGCCGGCAAGACGGTGGTGTTCACCGGCACGCTCGAGCGTATGACGCGCCAGGAGGCGAAAGCGCAGGCCGAGCGGCTCGGCGCCAAGGTGGCGGGATCGGTCTCGAAGAAGACGGACTACGTGGTGGCGGGGGCAGATGCCGGCTCGAAGCTCGCCAAGGCGCGTGAGCTCGGCGTCGGCGTGCTCAGCGAGGACGAGTGGCTGGCGCTCGTGGGAGGGGCGTGACCGCCCGTCTCAGCCGCGGCCCGGCGTGCCCTGCCCGAGCTTGAGACGCAAACGGCGGATGAGCGGCCGGACGATGTCGGAATGGTCGTCCGTCCAGGGTGCCGTGGTGGGCGGACCGAGCCGCCGGGCGCCCGGCAGCGTCATGGCGCGTTTCAGCGCGGCTGCATTTCGCGACAGCAGCACGACCTGAGACGGCAGCGCGCCGCCGCCGCCCTCGCCCTGCGCATAGACGCCGCCGAAGCCGTCGAGCTGCGCCAATCCGGCCTCGACGATCGGCGGCAGGTCGAGGTTCTGATTTGACAGATGCAGGGCGACGATGCCGTCGGGAGTGATCCTGTCGGCGTAGAGTTTCAGCGCCTCCACGGTCAAGAGGTGCACGGGGATGGCGTCCGACGAGAAGGCGTCGATCATCAGATAGTCGAAGCTCGCGCGGTTTTCCCGTGCGAGCGTCAGCCGGGCATCGCCGAGCACGATGTCGGGGGCGGAGAGGCAACTCGCGAGATAGCTGAACAGGCGTGGCGTGGTGGCGATGTGCGCCACGGCCGGATCGATCTCGAAGAAGCGCCAGCGGTCGCCGGGTTGCGAATAGCAGGCCATGGCGCCGGTGCCGAGCCCGACGATGCCGATGCGCAAGGGCTGACGCGCGCCACCCGCGATCTCCCGCGCCAGCGCCAGCCCGCGCGCCAGCGGGCCCTTGGGATGATAGTAGGCGAGGGGCAGCGGCCGGGCGCCGGAACCCGGCGGCATGCGCATGAGTTGCAGGCCGTGCACGGTGGTGCCGTGGTAGAGCACGTGGATCGTACCGCCGGGCGAGGCCACGACACGATGCGTGCCGAAGAAGTTCCGCACGACATGCAGGGGCTGGTTGCGTTCCGGCAGCAGGACGACCGCCAGGACCAGTGCGGCCGCCGCGCCGAGACGCACCGCCGGCCAGCGCCATGCCAGCGCCAGCGTGGCGGCAAGCAGGGCGACGGCGAGCAGTTTGTGATCGGGCGACCAGACGCCCGGGTGTTTTGAAATCCCCAAGGCTGCGAGCTTCAGCACGATGGTCGCCGCTGCGACAAAGGCGACCACGGCGAGCATACGCCGCCGCCCGGTCAGGCCGGCGCCGATGCCCGTCGCGATGGCGAGCAGCAGCGGGAACTCGAACACGTTGGTGAAGAGCAGCGGCGCCAGCAGCGCCGAGAACAAGCCGCCGAGCACGCCGC
>JAGRKR010000684.1:0-2779 GCA_020442225.1 Hyphomicrobiaceae bacterium
ATCGCGATCATTGGCAGGCGTTCCGGCGTCGTCTTTGCACTGGTGGCGCCACCCGGCCTCGACGAGGGGCGAGTGATCAAGCTCAACGCCGCAGTAAATTCAGTCCTCGAGACGCCGTCGGAGCTGTCGTCACTGCTGAAGCGCTCAGGCATCGCTCCCATGGCGGTCACACCGCAGCAGGCTGCGGAAATCCTGCCCATCCGTTAGCAGGCGCGGGTGCCCCCGAAGATGCTCATGTAGTGGGGGGAGAGCTCGAAGAACGGGTCGGCCGGAGCGTCGTGCACCTTTTGGCAGGGGGCAGGGTATCTGATGCCGTCGGTGCCCCGAACGATGGACGAGCCGCGACAGCGCGCGATGGCTCACTAATCGTGTGGTGCGGACATAGGCACGCAGCCGTGACCCGATTCAATCGGGCGTCTCTCTGATTGGCGGACACCGACTTGAGGCGAGGCGACCACGTGCGAGCCCCACCAGCTTCTCGAGACCAAGTCGCCACGACGCTGATCGAACAGGCGCTGGGGTAAGGCCTCTGATGCGAGCTCTACGGAGAATAACCTTTCGCGAGCGCCGCGCAGCCTGATCACGCCGTCGAGAACCGTCCGTTGCCAAGGTACCTTCTGGCTCTCTCGTACGCGCGGGCGCGCAGCGGCGCAAAATAGGGCTAGGAGGAGGTCTTGGAAAGTGGTTGCATTTCAGTGATCTAGAGCGATTCAGCGAGTCGTCAGAATCGGTTGGAGCGATTTTTTCAGACGGTTGCAACCGGTTGCATTTCGGTCAGACGCCGAATGGAGGAGTGTGGGGTTGCATCCCGCGCAAGTTTCGTCTCGTGAGCCGATTGCACCGGAGCGGTGCCCTTCTCGCTCCCGCGCGACGAGAACGGACTGAACCGCCCCGGGCTTGCCGGAGGCTCCAACTCTTGAGAGACTGGAGCCATGACACAGCGGACCGAACCCCCGAAGTTCTCGCCCGAGGTGCATGAGAGGGGAAAGCGAAACCGCGCAACCGCGACTTCACTTCAATAGCGCCCCCCGCGGACAAAGCGGTCGATGCCATCGACGAGCTGCGCTTCCTGGCCAAGGAAGCCGTGAGCCGAGCGGCCCTTGCACGCGGCGAGACCCGCATCCCGGCGTCCGACCGGTCCGCCCGTTACGGTGACGAGCTGGGCACGCTTCGCCGGAATTCGGTCGAGCATGCGACGGGCGAGGCGGGGTGGCGAGCGAATGCAGCTGTCGTCGGCGTGGACGACAACGAGCATGGGCACCCGGATCGCCTCGAGCCGCGTGCTGAAGACCGTCTGTGCCACCCATGGCTTGCGTCCGCCCGAGCGGCCGGAGGTGACAGGAGAGGTGATCACGAGCCCGTTCGGCGCCGCCGATCCGGTCAAGCGGCTTGCCGCGTTTACTGCCGAAATGGCCCCGCGGCTGGTGCCGACAAGCCAGACCGGGGCCTTCGTCCGCGCGCGCACGGCCGCGATGATCTTGCCGATGTCCTCGGCGTGTCGCGCCGAGGTGCGAAAGCCGCCGAGGCCGTCCTGGCCGTGATGATCGGAAGGAGCATCGACGAGCACTGTGATGAAGCCCGCCCGCTGAAACAGGTGGCGCGATCGCACGAGCGCGTTGCCCTTGAGCTTGCGCGGGCAGCCGATGGCGTCGAGTGCGAGATGCCCTGGCCCGCCGGCGAGCAGGACCAAGGTCACGCGGCCCTTCTGCGGTGCCGCAGCCAGCGGCCAGCCGATGCTGTAGGCCGTTGTGGAGCGGTCATGCGTCGCGATGATTGCGGGCTCCCCGCAGGCGCCTTGCGCTGCCGCCGGACCGGCTGCCAGCCCGAGCCCTACGGCAAGTGTCAACCGCCACGGCCAACCACTCGTTTGCATCCTGTACCTCCCGGTAAACTCAAGTCTCAATCGTGCGGCCGAGCCCCATCGACGTCACATACGTGCGCCCAAGCCTAACGGCCGGAGACGCAGGTTGCTAGGGGTCACACGAGCAGCGGAAAAGCCGTGAAGCGCTCGGCCGAAACGATGCCGGACTGTCGCGGGGTTTACCGCTCGACTCGTCGCGTCGTCGCGGCGGGCTCCGTCTCGCCGTTGGTCTGCGAACACTCCCACTGTGATATGTGACATTGAGCAGCCGCGTCATCTGAGCCATGATTTCGCCTGCGAGGTGGCACGCGCGCCGCGAGCCTCGGCCGGACTGCGGGCAGGCACGGAAGGATCGCCAAGGGCTGGGCGTCATGGATCATCGCGAGCATCTGCCGATTGGTGCCGAAATCGTCGGCGACTACCTGATCGAGGGAATTCTCGGCTCGGGCGGCTTTGGTGTGACCTACGCCGCGCGAGACGTCAGGCTCGGCACGCGAGTCGCCATCAAGGAGTATTTCCCGAGCGATTTCGGCACGCGTGACGGCACACTGAGCATCCATCCCAAGTCGGGCCGTCACGCCGAGCTCTTCGAATGGGGAAGAACCGGGTTTCTCGATGAGGCGCGTACGCTGGCACGCTTCGACCATCCGGCGATCGTCCGCGTCATTCGCGTTTTCGAGGCCCTCAATACCGCCTACATGGTTCTGAAATTCGAGGAGGGCCAGAGCCTGAAGTCGTGGCTCGACGGTCTGGCACGGCGCCCGACGCAGGATGAGCTCGATCGCATCGTCGGGCCACTGCTCGATGCCCTCGAGGTTCTGCATGCGAGCGACTTCCTGCATCGCGACATTGCGCCCGACAACATCATCGTGCGGCCGGACGGCTCGCCCGTGCTGCTCGACTTCGGCTCCGCACGCC
>JAGRKR010000684.1:2853-4218 GCA_020442225.1 Hyphomicrobiaceae bacterium
GGGGCCGTGGACCGACATCTACGCACTGGGCGCGACACTGTACAAAGCCGTCACCGGCGTGACGCCGGTCGATGGGCCGGATCGCGTTCTCGAGGATACGCTGGAGCCGGTTGCGGCCAACGCGGGTGACGGCTATCGCACGTCCTTTCTCGACGCCATCGACTTGATGCTTCGCGTGCGGCCCGAGGCTCGCCCACAGAGTATAGCCGCGCTGAGAGCGGCGCTCTCGGAAGTGTCGGCGGGATCGAGCGGAACCGTGACGGTGTGCTCCGTGCCGTCCGCCCTGCCCAGCCCTGCGGTCTCGGCTCCGAGCGAGGTGATCGCAGCAGCGCGGCAGAGCGAGACGCGCGAGCTTCGTCCGCGCAAACCTTATGCCTTGCTCGCTCTCATGGGCGCAGCTCTGATCGGTCTCGGCGTCTATCTTGCGCGTGATGGGCTTTCGCCAGGCCCGACCTCGCGCAGTGGTGAGCCCAAGCGGATGGCTCAGGTTCCGCAGCCGCCAAACGATCCGCCGAAAGAACGGGCGAAACCACTGGAACCTCGGGACGAGCGCCCGGCCGAGCTGCCGCCAGTCGCACCTCGCGCACTTCCGCCGTCACAGCCGCAGATGCCGCCCGCCCCTGTACCGAAAGAGGACCGCAGGGCCGATCCGGCTCCATCTCCCGTTCCGACTCCGGCTCCCGCTCCGACACAGGCGCGCGGCTGGCTCGGCGTGCGCATCCAGGATGTGACGAAGGAGATCGCCGAGAGCCTGGGGCTCGCGGACACCAACGGGACGCTCGTCGCGGCGGTGACGGAGGGCGGGCCGTCGATCCAGGTTCTGCGCCGCGGCGACGTGATCCTCGAGGTCGCCGGGACATCGATCACGAATGCCAGGGACCTCGCAAGGCGCATCGCCGCAATGACGCCTCGCAGCGAGGCCCGCCTGCTCGTCTTGCGTGACGGGCAGCGGCAGCGGCTGAGCGTTCCGCTCGGGACGCTGCCGGCGCCTCCGGTGAAGTCCGACAAGGAGCGCTACGACGACGCTTTGCGTCGCATCTCGGCCCAACCGTTGCCTGGGCTCGAGATCGCCGCCCTGACGGATGAGCTGCGCCGGCAGCATAAACTCCAGCCCGAGGTCCAGGGCGTCGTCGTCACGAGCGTGTCACCACAGGGGCAAGGTCCGGAAAAGAGGCTCGTCGTCGGCCATGTCGTCGTCGAGATCAATGGGGAGAGTGTTCGCACGATCGAGGACGTGCGCCATCGGGTTGCCACCGCTTTGGCGGCGGGGCGCACGGCTGTGTTGCTGCGCGTTGCTGCGTCAGGACGCGCCGAGAGATTCGTCGCCCTGAGACTGGAGGCCCGCTGAGCGGGTGGGAGATGCGG
>JAGRKR010000685.1:0-3262 GCA_020442225.1 Hyphomicrobiaceae bacterium
TACACCGACGCCTATTTCGAGGCCATGTCCGGGCTGACCACGACCGGATCGACGGTCATGACCGGTCTCGACAAGCTGCCGCGCGGCATCCTGCTCTGGCGGGCGCTGCTGCAGTTTGCCGGCGGCCTCGGCATCATCGTGATGGCCATCATCATCCTGCCGTTCCTGCGCGTCGGCGGCATGCAGCTCTTCCAGATGGAAAGCTCCGATCGCTCGGAGAAGGTCGTGCCGCGCGCGGTCCAGCTCGTGTCGGCGACGGCAGCGGTCTACTTCGGGCTCAATATCGCGTGCGCGGTGCTCTACGTCGGCTTCGGCATGAGTGCGTTCGACGCCATCTGTCATGCCATGGCGACGCTCTCGACCGGCGGTTTTTCGACTCACGACGACTCGTTCAAGTACTTCAAATCGCCGTCGCTCGAGTGGATCGCCATCGTTTTCATGTTGGCTGGCGCGCTGCCCTTCGTCGTGTTCATCAAGGCCTTTCGCGGGCAGCCGCTCGCGCTCTGGCGGGACCCGCAGGTGCGCGGTCTGGTCCTCTTCCTGCTGCTCGCAAGTCTCGGGATGGCGCTCTGGCTGCTGTCGACCAGGAGCATCGGCTTCGGCGAGGCGTTCCGGGCCGCGCTCTTCAACATCACCTCGGTAGTCACCACGACGGGGTTCGCCAGCGACGACTATACAAAGTGGGGCGCGCTCGCAGTCGGCGCGTTCTTCATCCTCACGTTCCTTGGCGGCTGCGCGGGATCGACGTCGGGCGGCATCAAGGTCTATCGCTTTCAGCTCGCCTCGCTCATCACGCGAAGCCACGTGCTGCACCTGATGAGCCCGAACCGGGTGGTGACGCTCTCCTACAACGGGCGGCGCGTCCCCGATGACGTGCCTTTCTCCGTCGTGGCCTTTCTGGCGGCCTACATGGCCTCGGTCGGAGTGTTCACGGTGGCACTTGCCGCCATGGGGCTCGACCTTGTCACGGCCGTCTCGTCCTCGGCGACCGCATTGTCGAACGTCGGCCCCGGACTGGGCAACGTCGTCGGTCCGGCCGGTACGTTCACGACGATGCCGGCGGCCGCCAAATGGGTCCTGGCGTTCGCGATGATGCTAGGCCGGCTCGAGCTCTTCACGGTGCTCGTGCTGCTCCGGCCGGAATTCTGGCGTCGCTAGGGCGGCTTCCCCTGATGAACGCGCATGGAACCGGTCGAGAGCCGAGCCTGGGTCACGAAAAGGTGCCACTTTCCGCCTTTCTCTCGCTGCATGGTTGCTCTAAGTTGCCAACGGTCGAACGGGAAGCGCTCCGCGCTGCCAGCGAGAGCGTAGGCCGCACCCTATGAACATGGTTGAAGGCGTGATTGACGACGTCTGGAAGCGCGAATGCGGTTCCGCCGGTGTCGGTCACACGCAAGGGTGCTCGACATGACCGGAGGTCGCGAATCAATGCGCCGTTTGGCGGTCGCCTCGTGCGCCATCGCGTTGCTCGCGCTGGCTGGTTGCTCCAACATGGCGCGGCAACCGGCGGCTGTGGTCGCCGGTGCGCCCGCGGACGCGACACAGCCGGTCGGCCTGCACGCCATGCGCCAGCGTCCGCGCCAGGGTCCCGTGCGCGTCAAGCCACTGCGGCAGGAGGCGCTGCAGGAGGCGATCCAGGCCTACCGCAAGACCCATCGCCTCGGGCAGGGCTCATCGCTGCAGGCGGGCGCCGATCTGGACGGCGACGGCAAGGCCGAGGCCGTGGTTCTTCTCGAAGGTGGCCGGGCGTGCGGCGGCGGCGGCTGCCGGCTGATCGTGTTCGCGTTGCGTGAGGGTGTCTACAAGCCCATGGCGGCCGTGCGTAACGTGCGGTTACCGGTCGTGATGCGGGCCAAGGCGTCGGCTGGCGGCTGGCATGACCTCGTGGTCGGCAGCGGCAGGATCGACGGCTCATCGGTTCGCCGACGGTTGTCCTACGGCCCTCGCGGATATCCGGGGAACGCGGCAGCGGCGCCGGTCGAGGGCAAGGAAGGCATCGGCATCTCCTTGCTGGCGCTTGCCGACAAGAGGCGGGCTCAGCCCGTCGCGGCGACGCCGGCGCGTGCGCCGTCACGCCAGCCGTAGAGCCAATCCCAGCGGGCGAGCAGGCGATCGCCGCCGAGTGCGCGCATGGCGATGTTGCGCGCTGCGGCGAGCGGTCCACCCATGTGATAGACGCGCCCGTTGCGCTCCGAAGCCTGCTGCACACGCCGCGTTCTGGCGCGCCGTCGGCTTGCATAGAGTGCGAGTCCTGCCGGCACATCCGCGCCGGTCTCCGCGAGGCAGTCGGCCAGCGTGACGGCATCCTCGAGTGCCAGCACCGCGCCCTGCGCCAGGAAGGGCACCACGGGATGGGCGGCATCGCCGACGAGCGCGATGCGGCCGGCCACCAGGGGAGGCGCCACGGTCTCGCGATAGAGCGCCCACTTGCGCCATTGCGAGCAGCGACAGACCGCGCTGCGGATCGGCTCCGAGAAGGCCTGGATGCGCGCGGCGACCTCCCGCGGCTCGATCTGCGTGCCCCAGCCCTCCTCGGACCAGGTATCGCGCCCGACCACGACGAAGGCCGTGTCGTCGCCGTGGCGCACGGGATAGTGGACGACGTGGGCTCCGGGGGCGAGCCAGAGCCCGACATTTCGGCGCGGCAAGGACTCCGGCAGAAGCGCGCTCGAGATCACGGTACGCGCTGCCGAGAAGCCCGAGAAGGCGAGACGCGCTTCGGGGCCGATCTGGCGGCGCACCTGCGAGCGCAACCCGTCCGCGCCGATCAGCGCTGAGCCGCGATGCTCCACGCCGTCGCTTGTCATGGCGATGACGCCGTCCCCGTGAGTGGTTGCGGACTGAACGGCTATTCCATAGCTGATCTGAATGGCAGGACGCGCGCCGGCCTCCGCCAGCAGCGCGGCGTGCAGATCGGCGCGGTGGGCGACGATATAGGGCGTGCCGTGCCGCTCCTCGATCGTCTCTCCGAGCGGCATCTCGATCAGGACGCGCCCGCTCGGCCCGTCGCGGACCTGCAGTGCGTCGGGCTCGGCGAGGTCTGTCGCCAGGCGATCGAGCACGCCCAGACGGTGGAGGACGCGGGTGCCGTTCGGTCCGATCTGGATGCCGGCGCCGGCTTCCCCCGGCTCCGTGCGGCGCTCGAGCACGCGGACCTGCCGGCCTTGGGCGGCCAGGGCGATCGCCACCGAGAGCCCGGCAATGCCGGCTCCAGCGATGAGGACGGGCTGATCGCGTGTCATACTGGCCCCAGAACTCCGGC
>JAGRKR010000685.1:3334-8336 GCA_020442225.1 Hyphomicrobiaceae bacterium
CTAGCCTTCGGCGGGCTCAGGCACGTAGAGGCAGGACGCCGGATCGGATTCGCCCGGCCCGAGCCGGGCGTCGTGAACGAACAGCGTCGAGCAATACGGACAGATGATCTGGCTGTCGGAGCCCATGTCCAGGAACACGTGGGGATGATCGAACGGCGGGCGGGCGCCCATGCACTGGAATTCCTTCGCGCCGATCAGGATCTTGTCGGTACCGACATCGTTGCAGAAATGTGGAACGGCGGATGCGGCCATCTTGCTTGCCCTTCAGCACCGGGAGTCTCTATGGTCGGCCGGGACCATAGCCGCCTCCGCAGGCAATTGGTAGTGCTCGGGGCGTCTGGTCGCAGAATGAGGAAGAAGCGCCTGTGAAGAGTTTCGATTCCGACGGTGTCGAGATCGCCTATATCGACGAAGGCGAGGGCGAGCCCGTCCTGCTCATTCATGGCTTCGCCTCCAGCGTGAAATACAACTGGGTCGATCCGGCCTGGGTGCGATTTCTCACGAAGAACGGCTACCGTGTGCTCGCCTTCGACAACAGGGGTCACGGCCACAGTCAGAAGCTCTACGACCTCGAGGCCTACGGCGCTCCGACGATGGCGGAGGATGCGCGCCGCCTTCTCGATCATCTCGGTCTCGGACGCGCCGACGTCATCGGCTATTCGATGGGGGCCCGCATCACGGCCTTCCTGGCGCTCAATCACCCCGAGCGGGTCAGGAGCGCCGTATTCGGCGGCCTCGGCCTCAACATGGTGCGAGGCCTGGCGGGCACGGGGCCGATCGCGGCGGCGCTGGAGGCGGACTCGATCGAGGCGGTCGCGAATCCGACCGCCCGCACGTTCCGCGCCTTCGCCGAGCAGACGGGCTCCGATCTCAAGGCACTGGCAACCTGCATCCGATCGGCGCGCGCCGTCATCTCGAGCGAGATGGTGGCCAGGCTCGACTGCCCGGTGCTGGTCGTGGTCGGTGGCACGGACGTGATCGGGGGCTCCGCGCAAGGGCTCGCCGACCTCATTCCCGGGGCGAAGGCGGTGGAACTCGAGGGGCGCGATCACATGCGCACCGTCGGCGATCGCAAATTCAAGGAGGCCGTGCTGGCCTTCCTGAAGGAGCGCCCGTGAGTCGCTATCGGCGGCCGCTGCGCGGCGCCCTGCACCGGTTGCCGCAGTTTCAAGGACGAGAGCATTGAGCCAGCCCCCCGAGCATCTTGATCCCGAGTTCGAGAAGGTGGTCCGCGCGAGTTTCGCACGCCAGGGCCTTATGGCGTCGATCGGCGCCTGGCTGCTCGAGGTAGCGCCCGGGCGGGCACTGATCGAGCTGCCCTATTCGATGAAGGTCTCGCAGCAGCATGCGGCGTTCCATGGCGCCGTGATCGGTGCGATCGCCGACAGCGCCGCCGGCTATGCCGCCTTGTCGCTGATGCCGCCGGAGTCCGAGGTGGTCACCGTCGAGTACAAGATCAACTTCCTGAAGCCTGCGATCGGCGCGGTGCTGGTGGCGGAGGGTGAGGTGGTCCGTGCCGGCAGGACGCTGACGATCGCCAAGGCGAGCGTGTCTTGCCGCGAGGCGGGGGCGGAGACGGGTGCCGTCGTCGCGCTGCTGCAAGCTACGATGATGCGTGTGAGCGGCTGATCGCCGAAGTTCGCAGTCGCGCCGCAGAGGCAATCTGCAGACGCGCAAAGGCCCCCGCAAGACCTGGCACCTGAGCTTGGATGGACAAACGCGGGGGTTGTCGGGGCTCGGCGCCGGTGAACTGCAGGGGCCTTCTACGCACTGTCCGGTACGCAACTAGTCCGGTACGCTTACATTACTCTGGGCACCCTCAACCTATCAGTCGACTGCGGAAGCGTCTCGCGGAAAGTCGCGCGACGATCTGGCCTGTGGACAACTTGTCCTTGAGTGCAACGCGCGCAGAGCGACCGGCGCCTCAGTGCAGCGGCATGTAGGCGTAGCCCTTGTTCTGCAGAACGATGAGGTTCTCGAAGACGTTGTCCTCGACCACGAACATCTCGTGAATATTGCCGGGCGAGATCTTCCGGCCTTTGGTCGCGATGGCGCAGACCTCGACCTTGGTGCCGGACTTCTGCAGGGCGCGGAGCTGCTCGCGAATGCGCTCGAGATCCTTCTCCGCCGTCTTGTCGCTGGCGAACGCGGTGCCGGCGCGCGATTTCGCGACGATCTTGGTCGCCGGACCGCGGATGAGCAGAATGAACTCGGGCTCGATGCCGCGCTTGCGCAGCATCTCGGCGGTCCTGCCGATGAGGCCGATGCCCCGCGCCAGGGTTTTCTCGTCGCCGGTCGTGATGTCCCAGACGGCCTTGGCGCGGCTCACGCCCTTGAACGTGTCGAGGGAGCGCGGCGGGCTCGGGTCGGCGGCGGCGGGGGCGAGCGGCAGAAGCAGAGCAATCATCGTGACGGCGGCGAAACGGGCGATCGACATGCGTAATCTCCCAGAATTTCCATATTGAGCCGAATGGAGCACGAGACGGCGAGTTTATCGCTGTCGGCGCGATGCCAGAAGCCCCTCCACGCAAATGCGGCGTGCGCGGGCCCAAAACATCGACGGCGAACCCGGCTATCGCAGATTTTGACGACGCGAGCCCCGACATGCCAGACTGTCCGTCTCGTGGAATGGGGGCTTGCCTCATGCGACACGCGCTGACGATCTTCGCGGCATTGCTGCTTCTGGTCCTGCCGGCGCGAGCCGAGGTCACCGTGGATCTCGAGCTGGTGCTCGCCGTCGACGTATCACTGTCGATGGACATCGAGGAGCAGGAGCTGCAGCGACAGGGCTTCATCGCCGCCTTCCGCGACGCCAGCGTGCACAAGGCCATCGCCTCGGGCGCGCACGGCAAGATCGCCGTCACGTATGTCGAGTGGGCCGATGCCGCCACGCAGCAGGTGGTCGTGCCCTGGATGGTGGTCGATGGTCCTGCAACCGCACGAGGCTTCGCCGACCGCCTGGCCGCGGCGCCGATCTCGCGGGCTCGCATGACCTCGATCAGCGGCGCGATCCGCTATTCCATGCAAATTCTCGCCGCCAACCGCATCAAGGGCGTGCGGCGTGTCATCGACATTTCGGGCGACGGCCCCAACAATGCGGGTGCTCCAGTGGCGCGGGCGCGCGACGAGGCGGTGGCGGCCGGCATCGTCATCAACGGCCTGCCCATCCTGCTGAAGCCCTATTCGCGATCGGGCTTCTTCGAGGTGGCCTCGCTCGACACCTACTATTACGACTGCGTCATCGGCGGCACCGGCTCGTTCGTCATCCCGGTGCGCGAGCGTGCCGAGTTCGCGCCCGCGATCCGGCGCAAGCTGATCCTGGAGATCTCGAGCCGCGAGCCGCGCGTGATCCCGGCGCAGTTCATTCAGGGCAAGCCCGGTCCGCCTGCCCGCCGCGGCACGACCGACTGCATGATCGGCGAGCGCTTGTGGCAGAAGTACATGGACGGTCGCTACAACGATCCGTGAGGCGCGCGCGCGTCGAAGGCCGCCGTCCCGTTTCGGCACACCCGGCGGCGCGCGCTGCGCGATTTCCGTTTTTCACCGCAATTGATCCGCAAAAGCGTCGGAAAGGCCTGCCATTGTCCTAATCAGGGCTTGAACGTGGGACTGTGGGGATTCACGCGAAATTTCCTATCTTTGGGGCAATATCCCCGCCATGTGGCGTGCGTGTATCTCACTTCTTCTGGTCGTTTGCGTTGCGTTTGTGCTCCAGGCCTGCGGCAGCCGTCAGCGGTTCGTCGCGAAACCGGAGCCCTGGCGGGCCAGCGAGGAGCGCGCCTGCCTTGCCTCCGGTCTCGTCCGTGAAACCTCCCATGTGCTGGGACGACAGGCCCTCGGCGGGCCGAGCGCCTGCGGCGCCCTGCGCCCCTTCACGATGTCCGCCGCGATGGGGGGGCGGGTCGCCATGCGACCGGCGGCCACCCTGCGTTGTCCGATGATCCCGGCGATCGAGGTCTGGGTGCGCGATGTCATCCAGCCCGCCGCCCTTCGCCATCTCCGCCAGCCGGTCGTCGAGCTGAAGGTGGCCTCGTCCTATGCCTGCCGCCCGATCAACCATGCTTTCGGCGCTCGCCTTTCCGAGCATGGCCGCGCCAACGCGCTGGACGTCTCCGCGTTCATCCTGGCCGACGGCCGCCGCATCACCGTCAAGGGCGGCTGGCGCGGCGCGGCCGACGAGCAGGCGTTTCTGAGGGCCGTGCACGGGGGAGCCTGCCGGGTCTTCACGACTGTGCTCGGGCCGCATGCGGACCGCTTTCACCAGGATCATTTTCATCTTGATCTTGCCCGTCACGGCCGGAATGGCGACGTGCGGATCTGCCGCTGACGCTGGGCGAGACGCAGCCAGGTCCCGGCTCTGCGGTGGCCGGAAAGGTTGCCCGCCCGCAAACGTTGCCCCGGCAGGACCAATCAGCTAGAACCCGCGCACGTTGAAAATCGGGCTCGTAGCGAAGTAAATCATGGCGACCAAGGGTCAGACGGGGCGGCCGCTCGCGCGGCTTCCCAGAGGCATGCAGGATGTTGGCGCAGGCCAGATCCGGGCAGAGCTGCGCATGCTCGATACGATCCGCAAGGTCTACGAGACCTACGGCTTCGAGCCGCTGGAGACGCCGGCCATCGAATACACGGATGCGCTCGGCAAGTTCCTGCCGGATCAGGATCGGCCGAACGAGGGCGTCTTTTCCTTTCTCGACGACGACGACCAGTGGTTGTCGCTGCGCTACGACCTGACGGCGCCGCTGGCCCGTCATGTCGCACAGAATTTCCAGACCCTGGCCAAGCCGTTCCGCCGCTATGCCGTCGGCACCGTCTATCGCAACGAGAAGCCGGGGCCCGGCCGTTTCCGCCAGTTCACCCAATTCGACGCCGATACCGTCGGCACCGACAACGTCGCTGCGGATGCCGAATGCTGCATGCTGCTGGCCGAGTCGCTGGAGAAGCTCGGCGTGGCGCGCGGACGCTTCGTCATCAAGCTCAACAACCGCAAGGTTCTCGACGGCGT
>JAGRKR010000686.1 GCA_020442225.1 Hyphomicrobiaceae bacterium
ACCGACTCGGCGGTGCGCATCACGCATATACCGACCGGCGTCGTCGTCGCCTGCCAGAGCGAGCGCTCGCAGCACAAGAACCGCGCGTCGGCCTGGTCGATGCTGCGCGCCCGACTGTACGAGCTCGAGCTGCAGAAGCGGGAGGAGGCGGCGGCGGCGGAAGCCGCGAGCAAGACCGACATCGGCTGGGGGCATCAGATCCGCTCCTACGTCCTGCAGCCCTATCAGATGGTCAAGGACGTGCGCACCGGGGTCGAGAGCGGCAATCCCGCCGCCGTGCTCGATGGCGATATCGATCGCTTCATCGAGGCCGCGCTGGCACAGCGCATCAAAGGCTCGGGCGAGGCCGCCAAGGCCGGCGCGGCGCACTGACCGGCAACGTGAACAGGGCCCGTGCGCGGGCCGGCATGGAGAAGAGGGACCGATGGCTGTCGTCAACAGGGTCGCGGGGCTGCACGAGGAAATCACCGGCTGGCGACGCACGCTGCACGCCGACCCGGAGCTGCTCTTCGACGTGCATCGCACGGCGGCGTTCGTCGCGGAGCGCCTCAAGGCTTTCGGTTGCGACGAGGTCGTGACGGGGATCGGCCAGACGGGCGTGGTCGCGGTCATCAAAGGGCGGGCCGCGAGTTCCGGCAAGGTCATCGGCCTGCGCGCCGACATGGATGCCCTGCCGATCGAGGAGGCGACTGGGTTGCCCTATGCCTCCCGCAACAGCGGGAAGATGCACGCCTGTGGACATGACGGGCACACGGCGATGCTGCTCGGTGCAGCCCGCTACCTCGCCGAGACGCGCAATTTCGACGGTACGGCGGTGTTGATCTTCCAGCCTGCCGAGGAGGGCGGCGGCGGCGGTCGGGAGATGGTCCGCGACGGTCTCATGGATCGCTGGGGCATCCAGGAGGTCTATGGCCTGCACAACGCGCCGGGGTTGCCGGTCGGCCAGTTCGCGATCCGGCCGGGGCCGATGCTCGCCTCATCGGATCGGATCTACATCACCATCGAGGGCAAGGGCACGCACGCGGCCAAGCCGCACCTTGGTGTCGATACGGTGCTGGTCGGCGCGCACGTCGTGACGGCGCTGCAATCCATCGTCTCGCGCAACGTCGACCCGCTCAAGTCGGGCGTCGTCTCGATCTGCATGTTCCATGCAGGCAATGCCGGCAACGTCGTGCCCGGAACGGCACAGCTCACGGGCACCGCCCGCTCGCTGGTGCCGGAGGTGCGCGACATTCTGGAGCGGCGCGTCGTCGAGGTCGTCGAGGGCACCGCACGGCTGTTCGGCGCCACCGCGAACGTGACCTACAAGCGCGACTACCCGGTGACGCGCAATCACGAGCGGCCGACGCAATTCGCCGCCGATGTCGCCGCTTCGGTGGTCGGCGCCGACAAGGTCGATGCCAACGCGCCCCCGGTCATGGGCGGCGAGGATTTCTCGTTCATGCTGGAAGCGCGCCCCGGCGCCTTCATCTTCATGGGCAACGGCGACACGGCGGGGCTGCACCACCCCGCCTACGACTTCAACGATGCAGCCATTCCGGTCGGCGTCTCGTACTGGGCGCGTCTCGTCGAGATGGCGATGCCGGTCTGAACGGCCGGCCGCGCGCACGGACGCAAGGTCGTCGGTCCCGTCCCGTCAGGTCGTGGGGGCGTCGCCCGGAGCTGCGGACGCCGGCTGGCCAGGCTTCATGCCGGCGGTCGGGTCCTCGGCGCGGCGGGACTTGCCCTCGAAGTAGGCGCCCTGCTCGATGGCCAGAGACTGATGGTAGATGTCGCCCTCGACGTGGGAACTCGACTGCAGCGTCACGCGCAGACCTCGGATCGAGCCCATCACCTGACCGCGTACGACGACGTCGTCGGCGATGATGCCGCCGGTGATGCGGGCGCGCTCGCCGACCACCACGTGCGAGCAATGCAGATCGCCCTGCACCTCACCGTCGACCTGAACCTCGCCCTTGGAGATCAGGTTGCCCATGATCGTGAGATCGGCCCCGATCACGGAGGGCATGGACTTGTCGGCGCGGGCGAGCGGGCTCGGGCGGGCGGGTGCATGAACCGGCGCGGCCTGCGGCGTCGGCATGCCCATCACCTTCGTCGGCTCGAGTGGTGCGGGCTCTTTATCCGGCCGTTTCGTGAACATCTGCAAATCCCTCCACGCTGTACCTATACCGAAGCTCGATGCTCACCCGGACCCGTGGCCGACACCCCCGTCTGCCGCCGAGCGCACGCGTAAGCCCACCGTACCAGGCGCGGCGCGCCATCGCAGTGCCGCACCGCCTTCGCGCAGAAGCGCCGGGTAACCCCGCTCCGTCCCGATCCCCGATGCCGCAGGGGCTCGACGCAACTTCGCCAGTGCCGGACGACCCGACTGTCGGGACGATCTCGCACCCGATTTACCAAGGTGGAGAATGTTAAGCAGCATGCCGTGGTGGCGGTCAAGCACGGCGATGGAGATGGCCGACGTGTGGGGCGCGAGCGTGGGCAATCGGTATCATTTTCGGAGGAGCTGCTTCATTGCGTCGCGTGCTAATGGCGGCGTCCGCCCGCTCCCGCGCGCGGCTTCTGGGCGAGCGGCACCAGCACCAGCATGAGGAAGAAGCCCACCGCCAGCAGGAAGAAGACATCGCCGATGGCCATCACCGTCGCCTGCTTGCGGACGACCTGGGCCAGCCGTTTGAGCGCGGCGAGCTCCGCATCCGAGCCGAGCTCGGACATGCGTCCGCTCATGATCTTCAACCACTCGAGCGGCTCCGCGCGTGCCCACGTCACGTTTTCGCGCATGCGGTCGAGATGGAAGTCCGTGCGCTGGTTCAGCATCGTCGTCATCAGCGCGATGCCGACGGCGCCGCCCATGTTGCGCGTCAGATTGTAGAGCGCGGCGGCGTTCTTGAGCTGGTCGGGTGAAAGCGTGCCGAGCGCGATGAAGTTCACCGAGGTCTGACACAGGATGAGGCCACAGCCGCGCAAAGCCTGCGGTATGATCAACTCGTTGAAATCCCAGTCGACCGTCAGCGATGAGGCCAGGAACATGCTGACACCGAGCAAGAAGAACCCGATCGAGATGACGATGCGCAGATCGAGGGTCTTGGTGAGGCGGCCGGCCACCGGCGCCATCAGGAACATGCAGGCGCCGCTCACGAACATCACCTCGCCGATCATCAGCGCGGAGTGATCGCGGACGCGCTCGAGATAGATGGGGTAGAAGTAGGTGAGGCCGAACAGCGCGAAGCCGAGCACAAAGCTCAGAACGCAGCCGACGGAATAGTTGCGATTGAGGAAGGCCGTGAGGTCGACGATAGGCTGGCGGGCCGTGAAGCACCGCCAGAAGAAGAACACCGCGCCGGTCGCCGAGACCAGGGTGGCGATACGGATCTCGATCGAGTCGAACCAGTCCCAGCGAGCGCCCTCCTGCAACACGAACTGGAGCGCGCCGAGGAACGCCGCCATTGACAGCAGGCCCCACCAGTCGAAATTCTGCAACAGCGAGGGCTCTGGCTTGTCGAAATCGATGATCGTCCAGCACACGACGGAGATGACGATTCCCGGGATGATGTTGATCAGGAACAGCCAGTGCCACGAGGCGAAATCGGTGATGTAGCCGCCGACCGTCGGGCCGATGGTCGGGGCAAGCGTCACCACCAGCGCGATAGTCGGGCCGATCATGTACTGCTTGGAGCCCGGGAAGATCGAGAAGGCCGTCGAGAACACGGCTGGGATCATGGCGCCGCCGGTGAGGCCCTGCATGGCGCGCCAGAAGATCATCTCCTCGATGGAGGAAGACGTGGCGCAGAGCGCGCTCGAGAGCGTGAAGCCGGCGCAGGCGTAGACGAAGGTGTGGCGGGTCGAGAAGGCTCTGAGCAGGAAGCCGGTGAGCGGGATGACGACGACCTTGGCGACCAGATAGCCGGTCTGGACCCAGGCGATCTCCTCGGAGTTGGCTGAGAGGGCGGCCTGGATTTCGTGCAGAGCCGCGGACACGATCTGCACGTCGAGCACCGACAGGAACATGCCGAGCAGCATGCAGAAGAAGGCGAGCATCTTCTTGGGATCGATGCGCTCTTCCGCCGGGTT
>JAGRKR010000070.1 GCA_020442225.1 Hyphomicrobiaceae bacterium
GGCGCCACGTCCCGCACGACCTGTGCCGTGTTGCGCGTGGCGTGCTCGTCGACGACCTCCGACTTGAGCTCGAGCCAGCCGATCCAGTCCTCTCGACCGTTGGCTGCGATCGACGTGCCGAACATGCGTGATCGCTTCACCAGATGGCCGCGGTTCTGGCGCAGCGTCACGAAGCGCCCGCCGTCGTCCTTCTTTTCGATGCCGAGCGCCCGCATGATCTGGAGCAGGCGTGACTTGTCGGCGCTCGAATAGCTGCTCTTGCCGAGCAGGCTGGTCATCTCGGCGTGCAGCTCGAGGGTGCGCCGGCCTTCCTCCCAGGTGTCGAGGTTCAGCGCCCGGGCGCGGGTGAACAGGTTTTCGACATTGTATGACGCGATCCGCATCGTCCCCACCCGTCCTGTCCGCTGCCCTGCCCCAGGGCGGGCGGACCATAGCATTGCGCGGATGACAGCGGCAGCATCAGCCGTCAGAATGCGGCGCCGTGGAGGCTGGCTCGTACTGGAAGGCATCGGGGAACAATATGCTGATCATGACGCTGGGCCTGGCGCTGTTCGTGCTCATCCATCTCTTGCCGACGGCACCGGAGCTCCGCTCCGGGCTGGTCCAGCGCATGGGTGAGGGCGCTTACAAGGGCCTGTTCTCGCTGGTGGCGCTGGCCGGTTTCGCGCTGATCGTGGCCGGCTATGCCAAGGGCAAGCATATCGGTGTTTGGACGCCGCCAGCCTGGGGCCGCCATGCCACCATGGCGCTGATGCTGCCGGTGTTTCCGCTGCTCGTCATGGCCTATCTGCCCGGCCGCTTCAGCGCGCGTGTGCGCCATCCGATGATCACCGCTGTAAAGCTCTGGGCGCTCGCGCATCTGCTCGTGCGCGGCGATCTCAAGTCGCTCATCCTGTTCGGCGGGCTTCTCGCCTGGGCGGTCTACGACCGGATCTCGCTCAAGTCGCGTGAGCGGGCGGGGCTCGTCACGATCCGCAGCGGGCCGGCGCGCAACGACGTGATCGCGCTGGTGATCGGGCTGGCGCTCTATCTGCTGTTCGTGAAGTGGGGCCACCCCTACTTGATCGGCGTGCCAATCGTCTGAGTGCGATCGGCCGATCGGGCGCCGGATCGCGCACGGCCGTTCGCCAATGCCTCGAGCGGGGATGGCGCGCGCAGGGGGGCGGCCCGAGGCTCGCCAGTTTCAGGATGGAGCGGGCTTGCCAGCGCTCGCGGAAAGCGCATTATCCGGGCTGGCGAGGCGGCATCGCAGGCGCTCTGCCCCGTGGCTCCGGCGTGTGATTTACGACTTTGACAGATCGCGGCAGCAATTGCCCCGAAGTCGAGCACACTCCGCTCAGCCCGCCGGAGCGCCGGGGCCGGTTGCCATGCTGATCGTGATGACCGGCCGCGCCTGACGTTTCGCGTACCTTGGAGATCGCCCATGTCGACACAGTCCACCATCAAGCGCATCACGGCGCCCGAGATCACCGCCCGCAAGGGGCGCGAGCCCATCGTGTCGTTGACGGCCTATCACGCACATACGGCGGCGATTGCCGACAAGTTCGTGGATTTCCTGCTCGTCGGTGACAGTCTCGGCATGGTCATGCACGGCTACGAGACGACCGTGCCGGTGCCCCTCGAGCTCATGATGATGCACGGCAAGGCAGTGGTCAGGGGCGCCAAGCGGGCCCTGGTGGTCGTGGACCTGCCGTTCGGCACGTACGAGGAGAGCCCATCGGTCGCCTTCCGCAACGCCGCGCGCGTGATGAAGGAGACGGACTGCGGCGCCGTGAAGCTGGAAGGGGGGCGCCGCATGGCGGAGACCATCCGCTTCCTCGTCGATCGCGGCATCCCGGTCATGGCGCACATCGGCTTGACCCCGCAGTCGATCAATACGCTCGGCGGGTTCAAGAGCCAGGGACGCAGTCTCGACCAGTGGGCGGCACTCGAGGAGGACGCCCGTCAGGTGGCCGAGGCTGGCGCCTTCGCGGTCGTGCTGGAGGCGATCGCCGAGCCGCTGGCTGCCCGCATCAGCCAGGCCATTCCCATTCCGACCATCGGCATCGGCGCTTCTGCCGCCTGCGATGGACAGATCCTCGTGATGGAGGACATGCTCGGGCTGTCGCCGCGCGTTCCCAAGTTCGTCAAGGAGTTCGGCAAGGTGGGGGAGGCCATCGAGCGGGCGATCGCGGGCTACGCGGCAGCCGTACGGGATCGGTCTTTTCCCGGCACGGAGCATACCTACGCCATGAAGGCGGGCGAGATCGACGCCACGAAAGCCACCGCAGCCGGCGGCGCCGGGGCCACGAAAAAGTCGAAAAGCAGCCGAAGCTAGCGGGTTCGTAACGTCCTCTGCCAGGCCTGCGGCGCGCTCCTCATGTGCAGGGCGTGACCATTATTTTTGCCTATGAGCGTTCAAGAGGCTATCTATGCCGCGCGAGGCACGGGCTTGGCCCGCGGCTCAGGCCGTCTCGCACAGGGATTTTGTGGGCGCTCAGGCGCGAAAAGAAGCGGCTCGGTGGATGGCGCAGGAAGACGATAGCCTAATCAGAGAGGTCCAAGAGGAAATCCGGCGTGAAAAGCTGGAGAACGCCTGGAAGAAGTATGGCGTTCTGATCCTCGGGGCGGCCTTTGCCGTGGTGCTCGGTGTCGGCGGCTACAAGGGCTGGCAGCACTATGAGCGCACGGCCGCCGAGCGCAGTGGCGATCGCTATTCCGAGGCGATGAAGCTCGCGAGCACCGGCAAGACCGCAGAATCCGAGAAGCTGTTGGCCGCGCTCGCGAAAGAGGGGCGCGGCGGATACCGTCAGCTCGCGCAGATGAGGCTCGCCGGCGATCTCGCCGCGGCCGGCAAGACGGCCGACGCGGTCGCTGCCTTCGACAAGGTGGCCGCTGACGGGGGCGGGGATCAGATCCTCAGGGATCTCGCCCGCCTTAAAGCCGCTCTGTTGAGAGTTGATGCTGCGGACTGGACGGAGATGCAGAATCGGCTCAACGCTCTTAATAACGACAAGAATGTCTGGCGTTTCAGCGCTCGCGAGCTTCTCGGGCTCGCCGCTGTGAAGGCCGGCAAGACGGCCGAGGCACGCAAGCTGTTCGAGACGCTGCTGACGGATCGGGGCACACCACAGGCGATGCGCCAGCGTGCCAACATGATGTTGGCCATGATCGGCGAGGCATCGCCTGCAAAGCCGGCAACGCCACCGGCCAAGGCGCCCCCGCCTGCTCAGCCGAAGGCCAAGTAAGGAGCACGGGATGAGGCATGAGGCGCAGGGGCTGACGTGGCGGTCGAAGCTCGCATGGCTCGGCCCGGCGGCGCTGGCGCTGACGCTCGCGGGCTGCGGCGGTGACAGCCTGCCGAAGCTGCGCGACCTCAACCCGTTCGCAGAGAAACAGCAGCCGTTGCCGGGCAAGCGCATCGCCGTGCTCGATGCGCCCGACAAGGTGGGGAGCGAGCTGGCGCCCGCCGACAAGCCCATCGCCTTGCCGGTGGCGCAGACCAATCCCGACTGGACGCAGCCTGGCGGCACCCCCACCAACGCGCCGGGGCATCTCATGATCGGCGCCACGCTCCGTACGGTCTGGAGCGCCGACGTCGGCACCGGCTCGAGCTCCTATGGCCGCCTGACGGCGAGCCCCATCGTCGCTGACGGCCGCATCTACACGCTCGATGCCGCCGGCCGTGTCAGCGCCTTCTCGACGACCGGCGCCGCCATCTGGCGCGTATCGGTGTCGCCCAGCAACGAGCGGGCGCGGGAAGGCTACGGCGGCGGTCTGGCGGCGGAGGGCGGGCGGATCTACGTGGGTACGGGCTACGGCATCGTGGTGGCGCTCGAGGCCCGCACGGGCAAGAAGCTGTGGGAAAAGAACCTCGGCGTTCCCGTTCGGACTTCGCCGACGGCGGCCGGTGACAAGCTCTTCGTCATGACGGCGCAGGGGCGCTTCTACTGTCTCTCCGGCGCCGACGGCAGCGAGGTGTGGACCTTCCGCGGTCTGCCGGAGCGCATGAGCATTCTGGCCAACGTCAGCCCGGCCGTGGATGGCGAAACGGTGATCATTCCCTATCCCTCCGGCGAGGTCGTGGCGCTCAAGGTCTCGGATGGTCAGCAGCTCTGGACGGAATCGCTGTCCGGGAGCACCCGCTCGACCTCGGGGCTCGCAGCCATCAGTGACGCGGCCCGCCCGGCCATTGCCGGTGGCACGGTCTACGCCGTCGGTCACGGCGGCCGCATGCTTGCGACGTCGCAGCGCAGTGGCGAGCTGATATGGTCGGCGAACATCGCCAGTATCCAGGCGCCATGGGTCGCCGGCGGCAGCGTCTTCGTGGTCGATATCAACGGCCGTCTGATGGCCCTGAGCCGCCAGGACGGCAAGGTGCAGTGGACGACGAAGCTTCCGGGCGACAAGACCTGGAGCGGACCCGTTCTGGCCGGCGGCCGGCTCTGGCTGACGTCGTCGAAGGGCCGCGTCATCAGCGTCGATGCGATGACGGGCAAGATCGGTGCGCAGCTTTCCGTGGGACAGCCCGTCTTCATCGCACCGGTCGTCGCCCAGGGCCGCATGTACGTGCTGACCGACAAGGCCCGGCTGATCGCATTGAACTGATCGAGCGCCCCCGGCCAGGGGCGAGTCCTGCGACCGCAGCGGCCGTCGCCGGCGGTCCGCCCCGGAGAGTATTTCCGCAGCCATGCACCCCACCGTCGCCATCGTCGGCCGTCCCAATGTCGGAAAGTCGACCCTCTACAACCGGCTGCTCGGGCGGCGTAGCGCGCTGGTGAGCGACATGCCGGGTCTGACGCGCGACCGGCGCATGGATGAGGCCGAGATCCTGGGTCTGACGGTTCGCCTCATAGACACCGCGGGCCTCGAGGAGGCCGACGACGCGAGCATCGCCGGGCGGATGCGCCAGCAGACCGAGGCCGCCATTACCGAGGCCGACCTCGTGCTGTTCGTTCTGGATGCGCGCCAAGGGGTGCTCCCCGATGATCGCGTCTTCGCCGATCTGGTCCGCCGATCCGGCAAGCCCTCCATCCTTATCGCCAACAAGTGCGAGGGGCGCGCCGCCGAGCCCGGCATCTACGAGGCATTCGCCTTGGGGCTGGGCGAGCCGGTCGCCGTTTCCGCCGAGCACGGCGAGGGCATCGCGCCGCTCATGCGAGACATCGTGGCGGCGCTGGCCAAGGATGAGGCTGAGACGAAGCCCGGGACGGACGACGAGGAGGAGCGCCCGCTCAAGCTCGCCATCGTCGGCCGGCCGAACGCCGGCAAGTCGACCCTGGTCAACGCGCTGCTCGGCGCCGATCGCATGATCACGGGGCCGGAGCCGGGTCTCACCCGGGATGCGGTGTCCTCCGATCTCGAATGGGATGGGCGGCAGATCCGCATCTACGATACGGCCGGCCTCCGGCGCCGCGCGCGCGTCAAGGAGCGCGCCGAGCGGCTCTCCGTCGGCGACACGCTGCAGGCCATCCGTTTTGCCGAGGTGGTGGTGCTGGTGGTCGATGCGGAATGCCCGATGGAGCACCAGGACCTGTCCATCCTCGAACTCGTCGTCGAGGAAGGGCGAGCGGTGGTCGTGGCGATCAACAAGTGGGACCTCGTCGAGGACAAGCAGCAGCAGCTCACGGCCATTCGCGGCGAGGTCGAGCGTATCTCGGAGGTGAAGGGGGTGCCGCTCGTGACGCTCTCGGCCCTGTCCGGGCGTGGCCTCGACAAGCTGATGGCGGCAGTCCTGGCGGCCTACGAGCGCTGGAACCATCGCGTCTCCACGCCAGACCTCAATCGCTGGCTCGAGGAGGCCCTGGGCCGTCACGCGCCTCCGGCTGCCCGCGGACGGCGGATCAAGCTGCGCTACATGACGCAGCCGAACGCGCGGCCGCCGACGTTCGTCGTCTTCTGCTCGCAGCCTCAGGCCCTGCCCAAGGCTTATCACCGCTATCTCGTGAACGGGTTGCGCGCGACGTTCGACCTCGCGGGTGTGCCCATCCGCCTGCACTTGCGCAAAGGCAAGAACCCCTACGCCTGACGGCATCGGCAGAATCCGAAATGTCAGCGGGCCGGAGCATCCGTCGCCGAACGTCCGAAGACGTGTGGCGCCAGCGCTCCAGCCCGCACGGGTCGGCATGCCAGCGAAGCCAGCGCCAACCCGGACCGCGGAACATAGGTACTCCCGCGAGACGCGACAAGTGGTACATGGCGAACTATCTTGGCCCGTCGCCCCAGATCCCTGAGAGCGCGCCGGAATGACAGAGCAAGACGCCACCGAAGTGCTGTTCTATCACCTCGAGAACCAACCACTCGAGCGCGTGCTGCCGACCTTGCTCGAGAAGACGCTCGAGCGCGGCTGGCGCGCCGTCGTGCAGGCGGGCTCGCAGGAGCGGCTCGAGGCGATCGATACGTTGCTGTGGACCTACCGCGACGAGAGCTTTCTGCCGCACGGCATGGCCGGCGACGACCTGGCCGCGCGCCAGCCGATCGCGCTGACGCTCGGCGTTGACAATCCGAACGCCGCTGCCGTGCGGTTCCTGGTCGATGGCGTGCCGCTCGGAGACACGGCCTCCTATCGCCGTGTCGTGCTTCTCTTCGATGGCCGCGACGAGGAGGCCGTGGTTGCCGCGCGAGGCTCCTGGAAATCCGCCAAGGCAGCCGGTGCCGCTGTCTCCTACTGGCAGCAGGATGCGGAGGGGCGCTGGCGCAATCGAGCCTGATCCGCCCGGCTGGGCGCGATCGGGCCTGCGCCGCGCCGTCGTTGGCGGTTGTTGCCGGCCGCACATTTGACGTAGAGCAGGGCGGTGCGCCGTGCGTAAGGCTCAACGTCGTGGGGGATGGGGCCGACGTAGCGTCGGCCGCGAGGTGCGCGAGGGGGACTGGTGCTCAGGATCGACCATCTCAGACTGCCCGGACTGCCGCCGCTCACATTCGAGATCCCCGGCGGCGAGTGCTTCGCCATCGTCGGTCCATCGGGTGCCGGCAAGACCAGGCTGTTGCGCGCCATCGCCGATCTCGATCCCGTGGACGGGCACTTCTTCCTCGATGGCGCGGAACGTGGAGAGATGACCGCTCCCGAGTGGCGCCGACGCGTGCGCTACGTGTCGGCGGAGCCGGGCTGGTGGGAGGACACGCCGCGCGCGCATCTTCCCGCGCAGGCGATGACGCGGGTCGAGCGGCTGGCGTCCGCGGTCGGGCTCGACATGCAGTTGCTCGATAGACCGATCGCCGAGCTCTCGACCGGCGAGCGCCAGCGCTTGAGCATGGTGCGCGCGCTCGTCGACGAGCCCAAGGTGCTGTTGCTGGACGAGCCGACGTCGGCGCTCGACGCCGTGGCGGCGGCGATGGTCGAGGAGTTGCTGCGCTTCCAGTTGCTGTCGCGGCGCGTGCTGGTGCTCGTCAGTCACGACAAGGCACTGATCGAGCGCATGAGCGACAGCCAGCTCATTCTGCCGGGACCATCGCGGCTGGCGGGTGCGGCATGACATTCGTCTCGCTCAGCATCGTCGATCTCGTGTTGGCGGCGGTGCTCATCCTGCTCAACGGCGCACTGTCCCTGGCGTTCGGGCTTGGTCTGGAGCGGCGTCTGGCCTTCACCACTGTGCGCATGGTCGTACAGCTCGCCGCCATCGGCTTCGTGCTCAAGTTCATCTTCCAGCAGAGCTCGCCGCTCTGGACGCTGATGCTGGCCGTGGTCATGGTGGGCGTGGCCGGGCACGAGCTGCTGGCGCGCCAGAAGCGGCGCATCGGCGGCTGGTACGCCTATGTCCTGTCGGTGGGCACGCTGAGCACGACAGGTCTGCTCGCCACGCTCTACGGCGTCGCCGTGATCCTCGGGCCCGAGCCCTGGTATGCGCCGCGCTATGTCCTGCCCATTCTCGGCATGGTGCTCGGCAACACGCTGACAGGAGCGAGCCTGGCGCTCGACGCGCTCACCTCGGGCGCGACGCGTGAGCGCGCGGCGATCGAGGCGCGGTTGGCGCTCGGGGCGACGAGACTGCAGGCGCTCAGCGGGGTTCTGAGCGATGCCGTGCGCACGGGCACGATGCCGCTGATCAACAGCATGGCGGCGTCGGGGATCGTATCGCTGCCCGGCATGATGACGGGTCAGATCCTCGCCGGCATCGATCCCGTCGAGGCCGCGAAATACCAGATCATGATCATGTTTGTGTTGGCGGGCGCCACCGCTCTCGGCGTTCTGCTGGCGGCGTTCGGAGGGGTCGTGCTCATCACGGACGACCGCCACCGGTTGCGTCTCGACCGCCTGAAGGCGAACGGGCCGTGAGAAACGGCCCGCCCGCGGTTCGGCCTACTGCTTTTCAGCCGGCTTCTCTGTCTTCGGGGCAGCTGGCGCCCGAGCCGGCTTCGCAGCAGCGGCGGGCTTGGCGGCCGGCGGCTTCGGCGCGGCCTTCGGCTTGATGGAGCCGGTCACGACGCCCGGAGCCTTGGCAGGGGCCTTCTTGGCGGTGGTCGCCTTCTTTGCCGGAGTCTTGCCGGTCGCGTCGGCCCTTACCGGCGTCCTGACGGCGCCCTTGTCCCAGCAGACCGTCGCGGAAGCTGTGCAGGTGTGCTCGTCGAAGACGATGACGTCGAGAAAGAGCTCACACTTCACGTCTTTCTTGCCGACCGAGTAGCGCTTGATGCCGCGCTGCTTCGTCCACTCGACGATGTGCTTGTCGAGCAGCTTCTTGGCGTCCCTGGTCGGACCGTCCTTGCCGTAGTCGTTGACGAGGAATCCGAGCCGCTTGCATTCCTTGCCGGAGGCCGTCGCGCCGCCCATCGGCATGGCGATCAGCGCGGCTGCGATAGCTGCGGTCGTCAGCTTGAACTTCATGGTTCCCCTCGCTGCACAATCGACAAGGCCCTGCCCCGTCACCCTCAGCAGCTAATAAAGGCAAACCGTTCGGCCCGCTAGGGCAAGACCGCAGCACTACAGGAGAAACACATGCGCCTGTGCAAAGCCGCCCACACCTGCGGGCAGGCCTCGCATGTGGCGACGGGCTGCTCAGTTCATGTAGGGCGAGTCACCGCCGCGCGGCTGGGAGCCCGAGTCGAAGAAGAAGCCCGAGTCGAACGGACCGGCCTGGCGATCGAAATACGGATCGCGGTCCCTGAGGATGCGCCTGTTGTCGAAGCTGAGGAGCGAGTCCGGATAGGAGTAGGAGTAGCCACCGACGCGGCGCGAGAAGCCGAGCACGCGGGTGCGCTTGCCCCGGTAGTGCCGGTGGCGGGGATAGCTGCGCTTGGCAACCTTGGCCTTGTGGGCCTTCGAGTACGTCCGCTTGCCCGCCTCGGCCGGTGTCGCCGTGACGAAGCCCATGGTCAGAGCCGCCGCCAGAGCCACGAAAATGCTGCGCTTCATCGGAGAAACCTCTGCAATCACTTGGGATCTGCGGATCACCATAGCCGAGAAGGTAAAAAGTTTCCTGCACGAGTGGCGGGGTGACTTCACAAAAGCAGAGCTTGTGTCGCTCACGCCGCACCCGATGCGGCCCGCGAGGCTGAGCTGCCGACCACACCCGAGCATGCTGGGCCGCGGGGCGCAGGCAAATACCTGTCACATGCGGCGGCTACAGAGTAAGCTTCAACGACTCGCTCGGCCTCGGTCGGAAGCGAGTGCAAAAACGGGAGGCGATCCATGGAAGCGCTGCTTATCCAGCTGCTCAGCGGGGCGGTCGGCGGCAATGTCGCCGGTTCTTTGTTGAAGAACCTCAGTCTCGGCACGCTCGGCAACTCGCTGGCCGGTATTGTCGGCGGCGGTCTCGGCGGTCAGATCCTGCAACAGGTCCTGAACATGTCCGCCGGGGGCGGTCTCAATCTCGAGTCGATCCTGTCTCAGGTGGCCGGCGGCGGCGTCGGCGGTGGCGTCGTCATGATCCTCATCGGCGTCCTGAAGCGTGCTTTCAGCCGCTGAGGCGTGGTCGAATAACCTCAGCAGTCATGCAAACGGGATGGGAGCGTGGCGCTCCCATCCCGTAATTCCGGCGCGATCCGTGGGTGCCTAGTCGGCAAGCTGCAGATTGACGGCCTTGGGGCCCTTGCCGCGCTTGTCCGGCTCG
>JAGRKR010000071.1 GCA_020442225.1 Hyphomicrobiaceae bacterium
GACATGAGCAAGGACGAGCACCACAAGCTTTCGGCGCGCGTCCAGGAGCTCACGGACAAGCTCATCAAGGAGGTCGACCAGATGCTGGTGGCCAAGGAGCGCGAGATCAAGCAGGTCTAGCGAGTCTCGCCCCGCCGGCGTTCAGCCATGCCGGCCAGTCCCAGTGATGGAGCGGAGCCCAGCCGTCATCGTGAGCGAGCATCCCCCGACCAGCGGTCCCGATCAGAGCGAGCTCCGTGGCCCACGCCATATCGCCATCATCATGGATGGCAATGGCCGCTGGGCGAAGGCCCGCGGGCTGCCGCGTCTGATGGGGCACAACGCCGGCGTCGAAGCGGTCCGGCGTGCCGTCAAGGCGGCCATCGAGCTGCGTATCGGCTATCTGACGCTTTACAGCTTTTCCTCCGAGAACTGGTCGCGACCGGCGAGCGAGATCGACGAGTTGTTTTCGCTGATGCGGCGCTTCATCCGCCGGGATCTGGCGGATCTGCACCAGCAGAACGTGCGCATCCGCATCATCGGCGAGCGGAACAGCCTCGAGCCCGATCTGCTCGCGATGATCACCGAGAGCGAGTCCGTCACGGCGGACAACGACGGCCTGCAACTGGTCATCGCCTTCAATTACGGCGGTCGCAACGAGATCGTGCGCGCCGTGCAGGCGCTCGCCCGGGAGGTTGCGGCGGGCACCCTGGCCCCGGACGCGATCACCCCGGAGGCATTGGCGGCCCGGCTCGATACGCACGCCATTCCCGATCCCGACCTGCTCATCCGCACCAGCGGGGAAGAGCGTCTCTCGAACTTCCTGCTCTGGCAGTGCGCCTATACCGAGTTCATGTTCATGGCGGAGTACTGGCCGGATTTCTCGCGGGACCATCTTGAGCGGGCCATTGCCGCCTACCGGTCGCGCGACCGGCGGTTCGGGGGGCTTTCTGCGCGCTCGGCGGGCCAGAAATGACGCTGCAGGAGCCCGAGCCGGCGAGTGCTCCGCCGCGTGGTCCTCGCCTGTTCGGGCCGGAGCTGTGGGTGCGGCTCGCGTCCGCCCTCGTGATGGCGGCCGTCGCGCTCTTTCTGACGTGGTGGGGACGGCTACCGTTCGCGCTGCTGATCCTGGCGGTGTCGCTGGCGATGAGCTGGGAGTGGGCGCGGGTCGTGCGCGGCGAGGCTGCGGGACCGGCGTTCCTGACGCACATGCTGGCGGTGTCGGTGGCCATCGTCCTGGCAGGCTTCGATCTGGCGGTGCTGGGGCTGCTGGTGGCGGTGGTGGGCGCCATACTGGTCGCCCTGCAGTCGCTGGGGCGCGGCTCGCCGGCAGCCGCAGGAGGCGTTCTCTACGTGGCGGTGCCGGGCATCTCCATGATCTGGCTGCGCGCCGATCCCGAGTTCGGCTTCCTGGCCATCGTCTTCCTGTTCCTGGTGGTGTGGACGACCGATACGGGCGCCTACGCCGCCGGACGTCTGATCGGCGGGCCGCGCTTGTGGCCGCGGGTCTCGCCGAACAAGACGTGGTCGGGGCTCGGCGGCGGCATTCTTGCCGCCCTCGTCGTCAGTGTGCTCTTCGCCCGCTTTGTCATGGGGAGCGGAGCTGTTAGGCTGGCGCTCGTCGGCATCGCGCTGGCAGCGATCTCACAGGCCGGGGACCTGGCGGAATCGGCCTTGAAGCGTGGTTTCGGCGTCAAGGATTCGAGCGCGCTCATTCCCGGACACGGCGGCTTCATGGACCGGCTGGATGGGCTGGTATTCGCGGCTGCCGCAGCGGCGCTCGTGGCCGTTCTCACGAATGTGCTGGCGCCGGGTCGGTCCCTGTTGCTTGGGTGGTAACCCGTTGCGTGGCTGAATGACGGCATGCCGCCGGGAGAGGCGCTATGAGGAGCGGGACACCGCAGCTCGACATCGAAGACGCCCCGGTCCGCGCGATCGGGGAGGGCGAGCCGCCGCGCCGCGTCTCCGTTCTCGGCGCGACCGGCTCCGTCGGCACCAGCACGCTCGATCTGCTGGCGTATCACAGCGCGCGCTTCGAGGTGGTCGCGCTTACGGCCCAGCGCAACGCCAAGGCTCTGGCCGAGGCGGCCAGGCGCCACCGCGCGGAGCATGCCGTCATCGGCGATCCCGATCACTATCTCGAGTTGAAGGAGCTGCTGGCCGGCTCTGGGACGACCGTCGCCGCGGGACCCGCGGGGCTCGTCGAGGCGGCCGAGCGGCCAGCGGACTGCATCATGGCCGCCATCGTCGGAGCGGCAGGCCTGGAGCCGACATTCGCGGCCGCGGCGCAGGGAACGCGCGTGGCGCTCGCCAACAAGGAGTGCCTCGTGTCGGCCGGGTCGGTCTTCATGGAGGCCGTCGAGCAGGCGGGTGGCGAGCTCATTCCCGTGGATTCCGAGCATTCAGCCGTGTTGCAGTGCCTCGACCGGGGGGGCCGGGAGGCCATCGAGTGTGTGCATCTGACGGCCTCGGGCGGTCCGTTCCGCGCGTGGGAGCGAAGCCGGCTGGCGACGGCCACACCGGAGATGGCGACGCGGCACCCCAACTGGTCGATGGGCGCGAAGATCAGCGTCGATTCGGCGACGCTCATGAACAAGGGCCTCGAGCTGATCGAGGCAAAGCATCTGTTCGGCCTCGATCCCGGTCAACTCGGGGTGGTCGTGCATCCGCAGTCGGTCATCCACTGCCTCGTGAGCTATCTCGACGGCTCCGTCATGGCCCACATGAGCACGCCCGACATGACGACGCCGATCGCCGTCAGCCTGGCATGGCCCCGGCGCATGAGCACGCCGACCGATCGGCTCGACCTGGTGAAGCTCTCGACGCTGACGTTCGAGCGGCCCGACGAGCAGCGTTTCCCCAGCTTGCGGCTAGCTCGCGAGGCCATGGAACGCGGCGGCTCGGCGCCGGCAATTCTCAACGCAGCCAATGAGATAGCCGTCGAGCAGTTTCTCGCCGGCAAACTCGGCTTCCTCGATATTGCCGCACTTGTCGAGCAGACCTTGTGCGAGGCGGAACGGCTCGGCTATCTCTGCGAGGTCACGGATCTCGCCGGCGTGCTCGAGGTGGACCGATCGGCCCGCTCTCTGGCGAGGGCCTGCGGGCAGATGGCCTGAACCCGGGAGGCTCGCCGCCCTGAACGGCGACAGCCGTCCGCTCCGGCCCGGCAAACGTTTTTTAGTATGAATTTCTCTTCGGGATCGGATCGGCAGCTTCGAATCTACCCGTTGTGGTAGTGATCTCCGGGGCCCTTGTCCCAACACCGTCCCGGATCGGCGTCCTCGCCACGGTCGTGCAGCGCAAACGAGACTGGTCGCACAATGCTCAACATCCTGACAGACATCGTTCTTTACACGGTGGTGCCGTTCCTCTTCGCACTGACGCTGGTCGTCTTCGTGCATGAGTTCGGCCACTTCATCGTGGCGCGCTGGTGCGGCGTCAAGGTCGACGCCTTCTCGATCGGGTTCGGCCGGGAGATCTGGGGCTTCCACGATAAGCACGGCACGCGCTGGCGCATCGCCTGGATCCC
>JAGRKR010000687.1 GCA_020442225.1 Hyphomicrobiaceae bacterium
CGGCGAGCGCGTGCGGCGGCTCGGACGGCGCTGCGGCATTTCCAGCACATTGCGACGGTCACGAGAGACGACGTGCAGCGCGCGCTTGTTTGTGCGGAGCCTCGTGTGCCAGTGTGCACGAGCCTGCTCACCCGCATCCCAAGTGAAAGCCTTCGCCGGCCCGTCCTCCTGCTCGCCGACGTCGGTCGAGACGAATCTGCGACTTGAGATCGTCGCCGAGCAATGGCATGACAGATGACGGACAAGTTACAGTCGCGCGCGGGGGCGCGGCGCCGGACCGGTGCCTGAGCTGGTGGGACGAGGACGCGCATGGCGGCTTCTCACGGCTTCTCCCCTTCGCATCACTGATCGAGTAACCCGAGTACGAGAGACGCTGTTCATGTTGTGTGTTGGTTGGGGTGCCCGCGTAGCTATCGCCATCGTGGCAGTCGTCGCCGGTCTTTCGATGCTGGTGCCCGACACCGAGTCGGCGCCGCGACGCAAATCGCGACAACAGCGGGCGCAGCCCGAGGCCGAGCTGCCGGCTACCCGCCATCAGTTGGCCCTTGCACCCTTCACGGCATCGCTCGATCCGGGCGATCTTGACGGTGTGCACCCCGCGGGCACGAGCGTGTTCGTCGATATCGCGCTGACGACATCACAGAGCGGCCGTCGCGCCCCCGATCGCCTGCGGATCGAGCTTGCGGGCCGCGGCCTCGATATCGTTTCCGTGCATGGCGCCTCGACCAGGCTCGTTCGCGAGGATGGCAGGATTTTCGCCGACGTGCGCGGTATTCGCCGCGGCCGCACCAGCCGTCTGCTCGTCGAGGCGCGCCTCAAGACCGATGGACAGGGGGTGGACGCCACCGGCAAGCGCGCCCTGACCGTCAAGCTCGCCAAATCCGCCGACGACGAGGGCGTGGCACGCACGTTCGAGTGGAAGACCGCCGACTGCTCCGGCGACTTCCACCGCTCGCTGGTCTCGATCCGCGATGGCAAGGCGGCCGGCATGCGACCGTCGCTGCTGACGGCGAAGGAAGGGGACCGCGCGTTGCCCGGCCGCTGGCTGTTCTGGGAGTCCAACCCCCGGGCAAGGCTGCGGTCGCGCGCGTCGGCTCGGGACGGCCGGCCCTGCGAGCAATGGCGGGGCTCGGGCCGCCGCAAGCGGTGCGTGCGCTGGGGTGAGGCGCCCGATCCGGCGTTGAAGACCGCTGATCACGGTGTTCCCACCAAGGAGGAAATCGCACTGCTCGCCTTCCTCGACGGCTTCGTGCGCAGCCGCGGCAGCATCGAGGACTTCGGCAAGCGCGGCCGGCACGCCTGGATCACGATGCGGGTCTCGACGGATATCAGGACGTTCCTGACACAAGGCCAGCATCCCGCGCTGTGCACGGGCGCTCCGGAGATGCTCGACTACTTCGAGAAGCGCATGGGGGCGTTCCGCACTCGCGGCGAGGCCGTCGCCAGCGAGACCGCAAAGGCGCCGGCGCTGGCCGATCTGCGCATCAAGCTGGCCTACGACGTGCGCAAGGCGACGCCGGCTCCAGCCGTGCCGTCGGTCGCCCCGGCCAGGGAGCCGGCCAAGCCGGCCGATCCGTCCGTTCCGACATCGAAGGCTCCGGAAAAGCCGTCCTCGACGATGATCATCACAGGCTCGACGCCCCGGCCGGCCACCACCACTCCGGCGGCGCCAGCACAGCCGCCGGCTTTCAGTCTCGCCGAGCCC
>JAGRKR010000688.1 GCA_020442225.1 Hyphomicrobiaceae bacterium
ACAGGTCGTGCGGGACGTGGCGCCCGATGTCCTCGCCGTGGTCGAGACGGAAGGGCGAAACGCGCTGCTCCAGTTCTCGGATCGGCTGTTGCCCGCCATCGGGGGCGAGCGGTTCGAGCACGCCATGCTGATCGACGGCAACGACGAGCGCGGCATCGACGTCGGACTGCTCGCCCGCGCGCCTCTGGAGCTCGGCTGGATGCGCAGCCACGTCGACGACCGTACCGAGAGCGGCGGCATCGTCTTCAGCCGTGACTGCCCGGAGTTCTCCATCTGGACGCCCTCCGGCGCCAGCGTCTGGGTGCTCGTCAACCACTTCAAGAGCAAGGGCTACGGCACCAAGGCCGCCTCCGACCAGAAGCGCTGGTTGCAGGCGGAGGCCGTGCGCCAGATCTACGACCGCCTGAAGCGCGAAGGCGCCACGATGGTGGCCGTGGTCGGCGACCTCAACGACACCCCGGACAGCGAATCCCTCGCGCCGCTGCTCAAGGAGACCGATCTCAAGGACTTCTCCGAGCATCCCGCCTATATCGACGACGGCCGGCCCGGCACGTTCCGCAACGGCACGGCCGCCGACAAGCTCGACTACATCCTGCTTTCGCCCGCTCTCTTCGAGCGGATGAGCCAGGGCGGCGTCTGGCGGCGGGGCGTGTGGGGCGGCAAGAACGGCACGCTCTGGGAGATCTATCCCGAGATGAAGCGTAGCGAGCACGCCGCCTCGGACCATGCCGCCATCTGGTGCGACGTCGAGATCTGAACGTCCGCCGGGCGACGCCCGCGCGATCAGTAACTCGCCTGCACGCCCGCCTGCCGGTCCGCCTCGCCCCTCACCTCGGCCACCGCAGCCGCGAGATCGGCGAGATAGGCGTCGAGCGACGGCGCGTGCAGCATCGACATCATGCGATGAATGGCCATGGGCTCGCGTACCAGACCCGGCACCCAGCCCTTGGCGGCCAGCACCTCGGCGACACGGAAAACATCGACGTCGCGCGCCCCGACGGCGACGATCGACAGATGCGGATCGCCGAGCACATGCAGGCCCTCGATCCGTGACACGCCTGCCCGGTAGGCGCCGACCATGGCCATCAGGTCCCGCGCAATGGCCCGGTAACCTGTCACGCCCAGCAATTGCAGCGTGGCCCAGGCCCCGGCCACGCCGCCGCCCGGCCGCGTGCCGACGATCGTCGAGGTGACGAACGGCCCGCTCGGCCAGCCGTCGAGCGCGAAGCCGTGATGCGCGGCAAGGTCCATGGATCGGTAGAAGACCGTCGAGGCCGGCTTCGGTGTGAAGCCGAACTTGTGCAGGTCCGCCGACAGCGACGAGACGCCGGGAATGGCGAAATCGAAGTCCGGCACGTCGCCGCCGTTCATCTTGACGAAGGGCGCCAGGTAGCCGCCGACACAGGCATCGACATGGAGCCAGATGCCGCGCGCTTTCGCCTGCTCGGCGAGCCCGGCGATGGGATCGACGACGCCGAAGGGGAAGCAGGGTGCGGAGCCGACCCACATGATCGTGTCGTCGTCGCTCGCTTGCGCCAGAGCCTCGGGATCGGCGCGGAAGTCCTGGCCGACCGGGGTCCGTCGCACCTCGAGATCCATCAGGTCGGCGGCCTTGTCGAACGCCAGGTGTGCCGTGACGGGAACCACGATATTGCCGCGATGGCGCGGCGCGCCGCGCATCGCCCGCGCGTGATTGCGACATGCCCGCACGGCCTGGATGATGCTTTCCGTACCACCCGTCGTCATGAAGCCCTGGGCGTCCTCGGGCGCGCCGAACAGGCCGAGCCCCATTTCCACGACCTCGCGCTCCATGCGCCCAAGGCTCAGGAACGCCCGCTTGGAGCCGAGCGCGTTTTCCGCGAAGTAGGTGACGAACGCCTCGCGACCGACGCGGTCCACCTCGTCATTCGCCTTGAAGACATAGAGAGGCACCCGCCCGTGCCGCCAGTCGGCATCGAGCCCCTTCATCTCTCTGAGCTCGGCGAGCACCTCGTCCCCCGAGCGTCCGAGCTCCGGCAGCCGCGCAGCCATGAAAGCGTCTCCTCGCAAAGATGACCTAGACGACCGGGAACGGCAGCTCACGTCCGGCGAAGAAGGCATCGACGTTGTCGAGCGCCTCGAATCCCATCTGATTGCGAGCCTCGATCGCACCCGATCCCAGATGCGGCAGCAGGAACGTATTGGGCAGGCCGTAGTAGCGCGGGTCGATGCGCGGCTCGCCCTGATAGACGTCTAGGCCGGCGTAGCCCACCTGACCTGACGACAGCGCCGCCACGAGATCGTCGTCGTTGACGAGATCGCCACGCGCGGTGTTGACGACGATGGCCCCCTTCGGCAGCAGCCCGAGCGTGCGGGCATTCAGCACATGCCTGGTCTCCGCCGTCGCCGGCGCATTGAGCGAGAGCACATCCGAGACGGCCAGCAGGCCTTCCAGTGTCGCGTGATAGATGGCGCCCTTCTCCTGGTCCGGCGGCAGGCGGCGGCGATTGTGGTAGTGGATCTCCATGTCGAAGCCCCGGGCGCGCTGCGCCAGCGCCTGGCCGATCTTGCCGAGACCGACGATGCCGAGACGCTTGCCGTCGAGGCGGCGGCCGAGGAGTTGCAGCGGCCCCCAGCCCTGCCAGGAGCGGCTTCGCATCATCTGCTCGCCCTCGGGAGCCCGCCGCGCGGCGCCGAGGATGAGCAGCATGGCGATTTCGGCCGTCGCGATGGTGACGCCGTGCGGCGCCGAGCCGACGCGGATGCCCCGCTCCCTGGCGGCCTTGAGATCGATGTGGTCGGTGCCGACCGAGAACGTGGCGATGACGCCGAGCCGCTCTGGCAGCGCCATGATCGCCTCGCGCGGCAGCTTGTCGGTGACACAGACCAGCAATGCATCATGATCCTGTGCCGCAGCCACGATCTCGTCGGTCGTGAAGAGCCGATCCTCGGGATTGAGCGTCGCGTCGTAGTCGCGCGCGGCGCGGGCCTCCACGTCCGGCGGAAGATGCCGGGTGACGAACAGGCGCTCCTTCTGAGACACGCAATGATCCTCCCATGTCCTGGCGAACCGCCGACGCCTTACCCAGGCGTGTCGTCGCAGCCAGCCCTATTGTCAGTTCTGCCTCATGCACATGCCGAGAACAAGCGCTGCACACCGCGCCGCCGGCTGGACGGCGGCAACCATTTCTTCACCATGCGAACCTAGTCTGATCTCTGAGTAGTCGCCCGCTCCCCGCGCGACGCAATGTGCCGTATTGGTCCCGCCATGAAGACGCTCGCCGTCCTGCTCGCGATCATCGCCGCCGGAAAATTCGGCTATCAGGAGTACCTTTACCGCGCCGCGGCGGAGGAAGCGATCGTGGCCGCCTACCGCAGCCACGCCATCGAGTCCTGCGACCGTGCGGCCAAGGCGGCGCAGACGCCGCTGGCACTCTCGCAACCGTCGCGCATCGCCCTCAGGATCGGCCGCCGCCGCGAAGACGTGATGATCTGGCAGGTCGACCACGCGGGATGGCATGATCGCTACCGGGCGGCCTATCTCGAGCTGTCGTTCGGCCACACGACGCGCGTCGCCTGCGAATACGATCTGAGAACCAGCATCGCCGCATTGCGCCGGACCTGAGGCCGCGACCTCACCGCGACTGCGCATCGGCCCGCCCGGCCACCTCCAAGATCATTTCGACCACGCCACTGCCCGGCTCCGACATCGGACCGACGACAGTGAAGTGGTTGGCGCCCTCGAACTCCGTGAACCTGGCGGACAGATCCTTCTTCTGGATCGCCTTGGCGAAATCCCTGCTCTGGCGCACGAACTCGCTGGTTTCCGCGCTGCCGACTGCGATGGTCACGGGGATGTCCTTGCGCACGAGCGGCCAGTGCAGCGTGCTGACGGCGCGGGCGCTCTGCTCGGTCAAGCGGATGTCGTTGTTCATGCTGGTGCCGATGAGCGGCTCGAGATCGTAGACGCCGCTGATGGCGACGGCGCCCTCCAGCATGTCACCGGGAACTCCGGGATAGGCGCTCCAGTTCGTTGCCACCAGTGCCGACGTCAGATGTCCGCCGGCCGAGTGCCCGATCACCAGCGGCTTGCGGCCGAAGCGCTTCCAGATCGCCAGCATGAACGCTCGCGCATCCTCGATGATCTCCGCGACCGTCACCTCGGGACAGAGCCGGTAGGAGGGCATGGCCACCGTGAACCCACGACGGTTGAGGCCGCGTGCGAAGTGACTCTGGTTCTTGCGATCGCCGCGGAACCAGTAGCCCCCGTGGATGTAGATCGCGAGCCGGTCGGCCGCTCCGCTCTCGGCATGGAAGACGTCGTAGCGCTGCCGCTCGTGTGCCCCGTAGGCGATGTCGAGCTCACAGGGATGGCCGGCACGGTAGGCGGCGGCCTCCTGCATCCAGCGCGCCTGCATCTCCGCGTGGTCTGCGACGCGCGCGCGGCTGTTGTATTCGTACTCCCGGTCGAAATCGTACGCCGTCATGCCCAAAGCCTCTCCTCGCCTCTTGCCAGATCACAGCAGCCGGGGTTCAGTACGCGGGAAAAATGCGCGGCGTGCGCCGGTGCCGAACCAAGCTTGCGTGGCGCGCCGCCTGGCGTCAACGCCGAGAGAACATGACGAGCGGAGGAAACATGAGCAAGAACGAGTTGCCCCTTGCCGGCGTGCGCGTGGCCGAGTTCAGCCATATGGTCATGGGGCCGACCTGCGGTCTGGTGCTCGGTGACCTCGGCGCGGATGTCGTGAAGGTCGAGCCCAATCCGGCTGGCGACCACACCCGCCGCGTGCCCGGCTCCGGCGCCGGCTTCTTCGTCATGTTCAACCGCAACAAGCGCTCGCTCGCATTGAACTTGAAGTCGTCCGAGGGGCT
>JAGRKR010000689.1 GCA_020442225.1 Hyphomicrobiaceae bacterium
GCCAGCTCCCGTTGCGGGGCTGGCCCTTTCATTTCTGCCGCGATCCTGTCGCGATCGGCGCCACGACGCGATCAGTCGCTCATGACCGGTCTCTTCTTCACGAGGCCGCTATCGCGCTGGTAGGGGCCGACGGCTCTGGGCGCGGGCATCACGGGCTGCGTCGGCCGCGTCTCGGGTGCTCCGACGAGCTGGCGCGCGACGTCGGCCGGCGGGGCGCTCATATCGATCTTGATCGTGTCGCCTGCCATGATGCGAGTCGTCTCGTCGCCCGGCAACTCGACCGTCTTGCCGCGCTGCAGCCTCAGGATGGAGTAGCGCGGCTTCGGCCGGTCACTCGTACCGACGAGCCGAAGGCGTGCGGGCGCCAGCACCTCGGCCTCGTAGACCAGCTCACGCGCCGTGCGTCGCCGGCGCAGGGCATCCTCGATGGCGGCTTGCGTCTCGTGCAATGCCGTCACCAGCTCGCCCTTACGCTTGTGGCGCAACTCGAGGATGGCGATGTCCGTGCGGCTGATGTCCTGCCTCACGCGCGAGAGACTGCCTTCGAGCCGCAGCCCGTCGCCTTCGAGCTGGGCGACGTTGCGCTCCAGCGCCAGCTTGCGTGGCGTCGTGGTGAGCTTGCGGCGGCGCAATTCGACGACCTGATCGAGCTCGACCTTCATGAGCCGGACGCGCGTCTGGTGCGCCGACATCTGGCCGCTCAGCGACGCGACCTCGCCTTGCAGGTAGTCCCTCAACTTGCCGAGCGCGGAAAGCTGCGTCGCAAAGGCATCCTTGCGCATCAGAAGTTGCTGACGCTCGCTCGCCATGATCCGCTCGACGCTCGGATTCGGCAGCAGGTCCGTCAGCACCGCCGGAAACGCGATGTCGGGCTTGCCGGCCAGCTCGGCCTCGAGCCTTGCCTTCCTCGCCAGCAGTAGTTGCAGGCGTCCGGTCAGCTGATCAATCTCTCCCTTGCCGGAGATGGCCTCGCGTTCGACACGCTGTGTGGTGGCGTCGGGGGCCTTCTTGAAGCCTCCGGCAATGCTGATCGCCTGCAGCAGCGTCATGCCCGGCCGGAAGGGATACTCGCCCGGTCGCTCGACGATGCCCACGATGTAGAACGGCCGGTATTGCGCGATCTCCACCGTCGTATTCGGCGCAGTGGAGAGCATCATGCTCTTCTGCAAGGCCGTCGAAATTCGCCGAGACAGCTCCGCCGTCGTCAGCCCAGCTGCCGGGATCTCACCGATGAGCGGCAATGCGAGACGTCCATTGGGACCGATCAGGTACTCGGCATTGAGCGCATCCCAGGCAAAGATCTCGTCCTTCGCGGCGCGCCACTCGAAAACGCGCACCTTGACCTTGTCCTGCGGACCGAGCCGGTAGACCTCTCCGACCTTCACATCGATCGGGTAGGACGCGTCGAGCGGTTCCGCTGAGGTGGCATGATGCATGGCGAACAGTCCACCAGAGGCCAGCGCGAACGCCACGGCGTAAAGCCCCGCGCGCGAGAGTGGCCCGTACCGCCGCCGTCCCTGCGTCCTCGGCTCCGGTACCTCCACGCGGTCTGCTGGCTGCCGGATCACAGGCACGGAGCAACCCGCCCTGAGCTCGTAGGCGTTGCCGCGTCCCGCACCATGTCCACGTCGCATGTGAGCCTCCTGCCACACCGGGTCTCATGCGTGCCCACTCCATGAGGCGACACGCAGACCCGAAATCTCCAACAAAGCTTGCCCTTCCGGAACCGGCCGCACCACCTGGGAAATCGTTGCCGCGCCGCGCCGCGCCTAGGCCGAATGGCAGGGGTGATCCGTCAATGGAGGTAGGGCCGGCGTCAGCGCGGCGGCTCGGCCGTGGCCGCGTCCTTGGCCCCGGGGTCGCGTCCGCGCGCGGGCTGTGCGCCCCGCAGGCCGGCGAGAAAGGTCGCCGCCCCCCAGGCCCAGCTCATGTGCATGACGAGCGCCGCCACGCCGCTCAGCGACTCGCAGGGCCGCCGGTGGCGGACGGCGAGCGCGAGCCCCCAGGCCAGCGTGCCGGCGATGTAGCCGACGGGTGCTGCAAGCGTCACGGGATGGACAGGCGCGAGAACGATGCCAGCCAGTGATACGCCCGCCGCCACCAGTGGCAACACCTGGCGCAGCCTCGGCCGCAGACGGTGCGTGACCAGCGTGCGCATGCGGCCCTGGCCATAGGCACGATACTGGCGGGCGAGCCCCGCCAGGGTTGCGCGGGGCAGATAGTCGATAGCGAGTGCGCCGTCGAGATAGATGCGGTGGCCGCTTCGCGTCAGCCGGCTGTCGAGCTCGGCATCCTCGTTGACCGCGAACGTCTCGTCGTAGCCGCCGACGGCGAGAAAGATGTCGCGATCGAAGGCCGCATGGTGGCCATGGTCGACGAAACCCGAGTGGTCGCAGGTCCGGTGCCTGGCACCGCCATTGCCGAGCCGGCTGTTCTGCGCTGCGGCGATGGCGCTTTGCAGACACGTCCGCCCGACCGTGCGCATCGGCACGACGACGGAGGCGGCCCCTGTCTCCGCCAGCCGCGCCACCGCCCGCCTGGCAAAGCCCTGGGGATAGCGGGAGTGACAGTCGGCGCGGACGAGCACGCGCGAACGCGGGTGGGCCAGCTCGGCGGCGATGTTGACGGCCGCCGACTGGATGCGCCGGGGATTGGTCAGCAAGCGGATGCGGGGATCGCGCGCGGCGTAGCTCGCAACGATTTCACGTGTGCGGTCGGTGCTGCCGCCGTCGAGCACCAGCACCTCGCAGGCGATATCCTCGGCGGCGGGAAGCACCGACTCGATCGCCTCGCCAATATGCCGCTCCTCGTCGAGCGCCGGCATCACGATGCTGCAAACCGGTTCCCTCGGCTCCACGTGCCCCAGCCCTTTCGTGATACAGCAGCAGCCGTCCCCGGTGCGTGCTCGATGGCGTGGCAGTCTATGGAGGTGACGCGTGCAGGGCCTCGTCCCGAATTGTGCGGAGGCTCCCGTCAGGCCTTACGACTTCGAGCCGCGCGTACCCGAAAAGGGGTAACGGCCTCCGCCTCGCCTCTTCCCTTAGAGTGTAAGCGGCATCAGCGAATGCGCTGTGCGCCGCCGTTTCGGCCACACACGGCCGGTTGGCCCGCGCGTCATGCACGAGCGCGGGCATCGCGCGGCGCGGCTCGCACGAAGCGGAGACCTGACCCTTGCGACGACCTGCAGGACCGACAGCCGGGCCATGACGACATCGGCCAACCCGCCTCTGCTGCACACCACGACCGCGCTCCGGCTCGGAACGCGGGACTGGCTGGCCATCGCGCATACACTCGCCTGGTTCCTGTTTCTCATCTTCGCATCGACGGCCCTGACCGGCCTGGGAATCGAGAAATCGGAACGGATCGCCTGGTTTCCCGGCTACCTCGCCATCGCAGCGGTGCTGCTGATCGGGCCGCTGCCGCTGCTCACGGAGGTTCGCCGCCACCTCTGGCTGCTCTCCTGGCCTCTCCTTGCCGGCATTTCGGTGATCTGGTCGCTCAATCCGGGCAAGACGCTCTACTTCTCGTTCCAGCTCCTGATGACGATCCTCATCGCCTTCCAGTTCACGATCGGGATGACGAGGGACAAAGCGCTACGGCTCGTGTTCCTCTCCCTCCTGGTCGTGCAGGGCATCTGTCTCGCCTTCGCGGCATTGCAGCCATCAGCGGCTTTCGGACTGTCCGGCGAGCTCCGCGGCACCTTCCTTCACAAAAACACACTGGGCGCCCTCATGGCGGTTCAGATCCTGACGGCGATGGCACTGCTGGCCTCGGGGTGGCGGCGCCCGCTCGCCGGGGCCGGCCTCGCTCTCGCGGCGCTCTTGCTGCTGCTGTCGCGCTCGGGAACAGCCATGGCGTCCCTGGCGCTTCCGGCGCTGCTGCTCGCCATCGTCTGGATCTCGCTGCGGGCGCGGCGGCTGCTCGATCTCGCCCTCGGCTTCGGGCTGATCCTGCTGGCCGCCGCGATCCTCTATGTCGTCACGGATGTCTCCGATCTCCTGGGCACGCTCCTCGATGGCCTAGGCAAGGATCGCACGCTCACAGGGCGCACGTTGCTCTGGCAGCTCGGCATGGATGCCTGGGGCGAGGAGCCGCTGCTCGGGCTCGGCTACAAGGGCTACTGGGAAGGCGCACCGGAAAAGGTTGCGTACCTGCGCTACCTCTCGGGTCAGGCACTCTGGTTCTTCCATAACAACTTCATCGAGATTGCCGTCGCGTTCGGCTGGGTTGGCCTCACGCTCTTCGTCACCAGCCTGGTGCTGTTCATCTGGCGTGCCGCAACCCGTCTCGCCACTCACCCCAGTGGCGAGACGGGTTGGTCGGTCGCCATGCTGCTTTTCCTGGTGAGCTACGCCATGGCCGAGAACCCGCTGTTCGAGAACCACAGCTACTTCCACATCCTCCTGGCCATTGCGGTTTCGTATGCAAAACCGCCCGCAATCCGTCTTCGCGGCTAGCGCGGTGGGCACGCTACGTCTTTGGGAGGTCACCTTCGGGGCCGTCACGGGGCCGGCTCGCATGAAATGCGTAGGGTCCGGACCCGCCCCATTGCGCTAATCCTCGTCATGAGCGGTCGAGAGGCGGCGCCGTCCGAGCCGGCGCGGGAGGCATGAGCGAGGCGCGCGATATGAACGAACTCGCGGATCACCGGACATGGAAGGCGGGCGATGACGCGCCCGCCCCGCTGCCTGCAACGGCACACGCCGCCGCCTCGGCTGCCGCAGCCCCGGCCGTGCGCAGCAGAATCGCATTCTTCGGCCACGATGCGAACGAAAGCACGATCAGAAAGCGTATCGGCGCATTCCTGCGACACGGCGCGCACGTGCACGCCTTCACGTTCCGTCGCGATCACGCCAACGCCACCGCGCCTGAGCGCTGGCCCAACGTTGCGCTCGGAACGACGAGCGACCGCAACTACCTGAGCCGGATCGCCAAGCTGGTACGGGCAGTGCCTCGGCTCGCCCGCCACCGGCGCGCGTTGGCCCGCTGCGACGTCTTCTATGCCCGCAACCTCGACATGCTCGCACTCGCTGCCCTCGCGCAGCGACTGTCCGGCAAGAGAAGTCGCCTCGTCTACGAGGTGCTCGATGTGCAGCGCGTGATGACGCGGAGTGACATCGTCGGCCGGGCGTTCAGGCTGGCCGAGCGCATTCTGCTCCGCCGCTGCACACTGCTCGTGGTGAGTTCGCCCGACTTCGTCGCCCACTATTTCGAGCCGTCGCAAGGCTATCGCGGCCCTTGGTACCTGCTCGAGAACAAGGTCGTGCCAGCGGATGACGGCATGCAGTCACCCGCTCCCGGCGCCCGCTCGCCGCCGCCTGGTCCACCGTGGGTCATCGGCTGGTTCGGCACGCTTCGGTGCGTGCGGAGCCTGAAGATCCTCTGTGCCCTCGCCGACCGGTTTCCCGATCGCGTGCACGTCGTGCTGCGCGGGCGCCCGTCGGAGCGGGACCTCCCCACGGACACCATCAGGGCAGCGGTCGCAGGCCGTTCCAACATGGCCTATCACGGTCCCTATCGGAGCCCGGACGACCTGCCCGACATTTACGGTGCCGTGCATCTGAGCTGGAGCATCGATTACCTCGACGCTGGCACGAACTCCGATTGGCTATTGCCGAACCGGGTCTATGAAGGTGGCTTGCACGGCGCACTTCAAGTGGCGCGCCAGGGCACGGCAACCGGCAGGATGGTCGATCGCCTGGGCATCGGCTGGACCTTGCCGGAACCTCTGGAAGAATGCGCCGAAGCATTCATACGCCGGCTTTCTTCAGCCGACATCGCATCCGCCCGAGAGCGACTTGCCGGCTGCGATGCCGCCGTGTTCGCCGACGAGACGGATACGCGCCAGCTTCTCGAGCGCATGATGAGGTCCCGCTCACAACCCAAGGCGAGCAAGCCATGATCCTGTCTGTCGCGGTGCTTGCACGAACCGCTGCTGGCAGCGAGCCGACCGCCAGATCCACAGGCCCGCGATCCGCGCGCGGTCTCGTCTGTTCAGTTCTTGCATTGACGTGGCTGCTGGCGGCAGCCCCTGCCGCGCACGCGATCGACAAACCGGCGCGTCCTGCCAGTCTCCCCTTCCTCGACCGATTCGAGCGACTGGACCCGAAGCACTGGTACATCTCCGACGGCTGGTCCAACGGCCCACACCAGGATTGCGTCTGGCTGCGCCGCAACGTGCGCATCATCGATGGCCGGCTGCGGCTGAAGCTCGATGACTCGAAACCGCAGCGCGGCCCGCACACGCGCAACTACGGCTGCGCGGAGGTTCAGACGCGACGCTTCTTCCATTACGGCGTCTTCGAGGTGCGCATGCGCGCCGCCGCCGGTCCCGGCCTCGTCAGCGCGTTCTTCACATTCACAGGGCCGCCGCATGGCGCCAAGCGCCCCCATGACGAGATCGACTTCGAGGTACTCGGCAAGACACCGCGCAAGGTACAGGTCAACTTCTTCGGAGCCGGCAAGGGAGGCCACGAGAAGATCGTCGATCTCGGCCTGGACTCGAGCCGGGAGACCATCGACTACGCCATGGAATGGTCCGAGACCGCTTTGCGATGGTTCGTCAACGGCAGGCTCGTGCACGAGCGCCGGCGCGCCCCAGGTGCGCCTTGGCCGACGATACCGTCCAAAGTCTACTTCAGCTTGTGGAATGGCACCGGCGCCAACATGGAGGCCTGGCTCGGACGCTTCGCCTATCCGGGGCGCCCGCTCACGATGGATCTGGCCTTTTTCGGCTACACACCCGCCGGCGGGCGCTGCCTCTTTCCGGAATCGATCGTCTGCCGGTGGGAGAAGGCCGGACGCCGCTGACCAGGCAGCGTGTGCCCTTCGCCCTGGTCTCAGCGATAGCGCTTGCTCGCGTAGTGGTCGGCGCGCGTACCGAGAGCGCTGGCGATGTATCCGAGACCGCGACAAAGCGTGAAAAAGCTCGCGATCACCATGTCCGGGCGGCGCGGCGTCCACGTGACGAGCGCAACACCGACGCGGCCTGTTCCGGCGACGACACGAGCGAGCCCGCGCGCAAGACTGAAAAGCGTTCCGGTCGCGCCGTTCTGCCCGCGCGTACGCAGCCATGCCTCTACGACGGCGATCCTGTACCAGCGCCGCCACAACCAGGCCACCGTCATGCGACTGCGCGGCACGTACTCGTGGACGAGGGCTGCCGGCGCCCAAGCGATGCGGCCGCCGGCGCGAAGCAACTGCATGAAGAACTCCGTATCCTCGCCGCCGCTGGCGTTTAGGTGCTCGTCGAACCGCAACTGGTGCTCGCGAACAGCCGCCGCGCGGAGGATCGCGTTGCTCGTGTAGCCCTCGCGCACACACCCATCGGCGGCCGGCGACCGCTCGAGCGCATAGGCAGCGAGGGGAAGCCAGCGCGGCGGTGAGGCTTCGAATACAGGCTCTACCGGCCCGATCGCGGCAGCAGCGTCACGCGTCTCCAGCGCCTCGATCAGGCCGCCCAGCCAGCCGGGACGCGGCATCTCGTCGTCGTCGATGAAGGCGATCAGGTCTGCCCGCGCCAGCATGGCCTCGCCGAGCGCACGATTGCGGGCGAAGGCGAGCCCCCGCCGCGGCTCGTGAGCGTAGCGGTAGCGCTCGGGCGCCGACGCCGCCGCCTCGTCGACAACCGCACGGGCGGTTGCGTCGGAGCTGTTGTCGACGACGATGACGATCTCGCGATGTCCGGGACCCGGCGCGTCCAGCCGGCCGAGCGCCCGGAGCAACTGCCGGAGCTGCTGCGGACGGTCCATCGTGCACACACATATGGCAACGAGACCTGTCACCGCGATACCCTCGCATCTCGCGCAGCGCTGGTATCCATGGGCCTCCAGAGCACGCGCGACAGGCGCTTTGCGACCGCCGCGGTCAGCGTCCGGCCGAGCAGGGGCCAGGCGCGAGGCGTGCCGGC
>JAGRKR010000690.1 GCA_020442225.1 Hyphomicrobiaceae bacterium
TTCCGCGACGCCGAGGCGCGCGAGCGCGCCGCCAAGGCCGAAGCAGAGGCGACCCGCATGGTCTCCGAGGCCATCGCGTCGGGCAACGTGCAGGCGATCAACTACTTCGTCGCCAACAACTATGTCCGTGCGCTGGAGAAGCTCGCCACCTCGCCGAACCAGAAAGTGCTGATGATGCCGCTCGAAGCCTCGTCGGTGATCGGCTCGCTCGCCGGGCTCGCCGAGATCACCGGGGAAGCCTTCGGCAAGAAGGGCGACGGATTGCTGCCGCCGCGCTCGAGCCGTGGCGGCGTGCCGAGCGTCTGACGACGATCGGCCATCCGCTTCGATGACGACAAGAGGTGACCGGCGGCAGTCCTGCCGCCGGGGCGCGTTCTCGAAACCAGAGATTGGTGATGTGGCATGCAAGCCGTTCGTGACTTCCTCTTCGGGCTGGGTCCCTGGAACTGGTTCATCCTCTCCGTTCTATTGTTCGTGATGGAGACGATCATACCGGGAGTGCATTTCCTCTGGTTCGGCATTGCCGCGACCTGTGTCGGCATCCTCGGCCTGGCGACCGGCTTCAGCTGGGAGTGGCAGGTGATCGCCTTTGGTCTCATCTCGATGTCGACGGTGTTCGTCATCAATCGGATGTTCAAGTCCGAGGAGAGCGAGAGCGAGCAGCCCGATCTCAATCTGCGCGGTCAGCAGTACATCGGCCGCACGGTTGTCGTGGAGCAGGCTATCTCCAGCGGCCGCGGCAAGGTGAAGGTCGGGGACACCATCTGGACGGCCGAGGGGCCCGACCTGCCGAGCGGCGCCCGCGCCAGGATCACGGGCGCGCGGGGCACGATCCTCCTCGTCGAGGCGGCCTGAATCGCGGCTGAAGCGGCGGCGAAGCGGCTGGCGTCAGGCGATGCCGGCTCGCAGCAGGTCGTGGACGTGCAGGATGCCGACGGGCTTGCGCTTGTCGACCACGAACAGCGCGGTGATGCGCAGCGAGTTCAGCATCTCGAGCGCTTCCGCCGCGAGCATGTCGGGCGCCACGGTCTTCGGGGCCCGGGTCATGATCTCGCCGGCGCGGGCCTCCAGCAAATTCGTGTTCATGTGCCGGCGTAGATCGCCATCGGTAATGATGCCGACGAGGCTGCCCTTGGCATCGACGATGCCGAGGCAGCCGAAGCTCTTCTGAGTCATCGTCACGAGTGCCTGGGCCATATCGGTGTCGAGCCGCGCCAGTGGCAGCCGCTCGCCGCTGTGCATGACATCGGCCACGAACTTGAGCTGGGCGCCGAGCGAGCCGCCCGGATGAAACACCTTGAAATCCCGCGCCGTGAAGCCGCGCGTCTCGAGCAGCGCGATGGCGAGGCAATCGCCGACGGCAAGCGTCATGGTGGTCGACGTGGTCGGCGCCAACCCGTGTGGGCAGGCTTCCTTGGCCTTGGGCAACTCGAGCACGATGTCGGCCGCCTCACCGAGCGTCGAGTCCACCCGAGACGTCAAAGCGATCAGCGGAACGGCGAAACGGCGAGAATAGGTGATGATGTTCTTGAGCTCGGCGGTCTCGCCGGACCAGGAGATCGCCAGCACCACGTCGTCCGGAGTGATCATGCCGAGGTCGCCGTGGGAAGCTTCACTCGGATGCACGAAGAAGGCCGGTCGGCCGGTCGAGGCGAACGTGGCGGCGATCTTCTGGCCGATGTGGCCGCTCTTGCCGATGCCGGTGACGATGACGCGGCCGCGGGCCGCATGCAGCACTTCGACGGCATTGGCGAACGGCGCGGCAAGACCGTCCGCGAAGCCTTCGGCGACGGCGAGCAGCCCCGCGGTCTCGATCTCGATCGTGCGCTGGGCCGAGGCGAGCGGCCCCGACCTGTGGCGAGCCACCTTCGCCTTGGCGCCTTTCGACCGTTTCCCCGGCGTCTTTGCGTCCGGTGATTTCATGTCCGGTGTCCGGGCTCTCGTCCTGTGGGCGTCGACTGCCATCGCTGAGTCCCTCGCTGTCTCAGCAACTCATGTAGAGCAACTTGATGCGCCTGGGAATTGCTGCTGCGACGCAGGGACGAGGTTTCCAAGGCTGATTTGCCACGAGGGGCGCGATCGTCCGCCGACGCACGGATCGTGGAAGCTAAACGCGGTGTTAACCACTGTCCTGCTACCAATCGTGAAGATGTGCATGCGTTCGTTGGATCTGGTCGGGAATGGGATCGCGGCACGTCATGCGTCTGCTCGTATTTGCGCTCGCCGGGCTCGTGGCCACCGGTCTGATCGCTGCGACATCCTCCACTGCCGAAGCCCAGGGCGCCCAGCCGTTCCCCGGCATACCCGGCGATCAACGGCTTCCCCAGGAGGTGCGTGGCACGCCGCGCGCGCCCTCGTCATCCCCCGTCGAGACGGATCCCGGCCTGCCCCAGCCCATTCTGGAGCCGCCTCCCGATGCCGCCCAGGACCCTGGCGGGCGCGATCCCGGACAGCGGCGGGTGCGCCGCGGTCCGCCGCAGGACGGCGATCTCGCCGATCCTCCGGGACCCGCGGAGCCGCGTGATGGCGACCCGGCGATCTCGCAGCCGGGCCGGACGGACGACCGCATCCCCGACGACATCGAGGCCGTGACCCCGCCGCCGATCGATCCGGATGGGCTGTTCCGCTCGCCGGGCGGCTTCGACATCTTCCAGCAGATCGCCGAGCCCGAGCCGATGCTCGATGCGCGCCCCCGCCGGCTTTATCGCTTCGAGCCGTTCGCGCCGGTCGGCATCAAGGCCGGCAAGTTCGTGCTGTTTCCCGAGGTCGAGGCCGGGCTTGCCGCGTACGACAACGTTTTCCGCACCACCAGCGGCCGGCGCAGCGACGCGGCTCTCGAGCTGCGCCCGAGCGTCGACGTGCTCTCGAACTGGCGCACCCACGCGCTGGCGTTTCGCCTGCAGGGGCGCACGTCGTTCTTTGCCGAGTACAGCAGCGAGGATCAGCGGGCCGCCTTGATCGAGGCGCGCGGTCGCCTGGACATCGCGCGCCGCACCAACGTGGAAGGTCTGGTGAGCTTCCAGCTCGATCAGGAAACGCGCAGCACGCTCGATTCCCCGGCAGGCGCCCGCGAGCGCAGCGATATCGAGACGCGCCGTGCCCAGCTCACCCTCAACCACCGCTTCAACCGCGTCTCGCTGCAACTGCGCGGCGCCCTCGCGGCCTTCAGCTACGGCGGCGTCGAGACGCCGACAGTCACCGACGCCGGCAACGATCGCGACTATGTCTCGCGTGAGGGAACGGTCCGGGTCAGCTACGAATTCAAGCCGACGTTCTCGGTCTTCGGCGAGACCGGACTGAACCGGCGCATCCACGAGCGGCCGGGCGCCAGCGATGGCATCCTGCGGGACTCCTCCGGCGAGCGCTACCGTGTGGGCCTGTCGACGGGAACCTCCGGCCAGGTCCTGCGCGGCGAGGTCAGTCTCGGTTACGCACGCCAGCGGCCGGACGACCCTCGCCTTCAGGAGATCTCCGGCGTCATCATCGACGCCAACCTTGCCTGGCGCATGTCCGGCCTGACGTCGCTGCTGCTGTCGGCCCGCTCGGACGTGCTCGAGACGACGCAGGCCGGCTCGCCCGGCGGCCTCTCGCGCGCCCTCGGCATCGAGCTGCGCCACGCGTTCCGCCGCCATCTCATCGGCACGGCGGGCCTGACGTACACTTGGCAGAGCTACAAGGGCATCCAGGTCGACGAGAGCGATCTGACGGCGCTCGTCGGGGCGGAGTACTATCTCAACCGCGACGTCGTGCTCTATTCGCGCCTGCAGCACACGTGGTTCGATTCGACGATCCAGAGCCGCGACTACGAGGCGACGGAAGCGCGGATCGGCGTGCGCGTGAGGCGCTGATCGGGGCGCTAGACCAGCTTGGCGATCTCGGCCCTGAGCGGGGCGGCGAGGTCCTCGCGCTCGAGCGCGAAGGCCAGATTCGCCGTGAGGAAGCCGACCTTGGAGCCGCAGTCGAAGCTGCGGCCGGCGTAGCGCAGCGCCCAGAACGGCTGCTGCTCGAGCAGCCGCTGCATCGCATCGGTGACCTGGATCTCGCCGCCGGCGCCTTTCTGGCGCGCCGACAGCAAGGTCATGATCTCGGGCTGCAGAATATAGCGCCCCATGATCGTCAGGCTCGAAGGGGCGGTGCCCTTTGCCGGCTTCTCGACCATGCCCGTCAGCGGCCAAACGCGATCCTTCACGACCGCCTCGCCGATGCTCACGACACCGTACTGGTCCAGCTCGTGCGCGGGTTTCTCCTCCACCGCGATGACGTTGCCGCCGCGCTCCTTGTAGACTTCCATCATCTGGGCGAGGCAGCTCTTGTCCTGTGCCTGCACGAGCACGTCCGGCAGCAGCAGCGCGAACGGCTCGTCGCCGACGAGATCGCGTGCGCACCAGACCGCATGCCCGAGGCCGAGCGGCTCCTGCTGGCGGGTGAAGCTCGACGAGCCGGCGCCCGGCATCAGATTCATGAGCAGGTCGAGCTCGCGCGTCTTGCCGCGCTTCTCGAGCGTGGCCTCGAGCTCGATCTGCCGATCGAAGTGGTCCTCGATGACGCCC
>JAGRKR010000691.1:0-244 GCA_020442225.1 Hyphomicrobiaceae bacterium
GTCCCCTCATCGGCAGCCTCCCCGAGACGCGCGATCACCCCTCGAATCTCCTCGAATGGCATGCAATAGTCCCGGCTTGCACCTCGCCGTGCGACCTTCGCCCTGACGTACAAGGCAGCGCCGCCGTGAAACAAGACGTTCGCACTCTTCCCCAACCCGTTTCTCTTGCCGGACTGAGGTCACTGGTCCTGCTGATCTTCGCGGCAACCCTTGTCGCGAGCTGCGGCAGCGAGTCGTCGAAGCC
>JAGRKR010000691.1:325-2589 GCA_020442225.1 Hyphomicrobiaceae bacterium
GCCATCGACAAGGTGCAGATCCGCGCACGCGTGCAGGGCTTCATCAAGAAGCGCCACTTCGAGGAAGGCGCGGAGGTCCGCAAGGGCCAGTTGCTGTTCGAGATCGAGCCCGAGCCGTTCCAGATCGCCGTAGCCCAGGCCGAGGCGACCCTCGCCAGCGCCAAGGCGGCGCTGACGCTCGCCGAGCAGACATTCGCGCGCACGTCCGATCTGGCATCGCGCAACACGGCGTCGCGTGCCTCGCTCGATACCGCACGGGCCACACTGACCCAGGCGCAGGCAGCCGTTCAGGCTCAGCAGGCCGCGCTCGAGACCGCCAAGCTCAACCTGAGCTACACCAGGGTCGAGGCCCCGATCACCGGACGGGTCGGACGCGCGGCCTTCTCGGTCGGAGACCTGGTAGGGCCGACGTCATCGCAGCTCGTCACGCTCGTCGCCCAGGACCCCATCTACGTGACGTTCCCCGTGCCCCAGCGAGTCCTCCTCGAGGTCAGCAAGGCGGGTCTCGCCGCCGACGGCGTGGTCGTCATCATCAAGCTCTCCGACGGCTCGACCTACGACCACCGGGGCAAAATCAGCTTCATCGATGTGCAGGCGACGGCTTCGACGGATTCCGTCGTGGTCCGTGCCAGCATCGCCAATCCGAAGCGACTGCTCATCGACCAGCAGCTCGTCACAGTCTCGGTCGTGCGCAAGGCTCCCGAGCGCAAGCTCGTGGTCTCGCAGTCGGCGCTCCTCCTGGATCAGCGCGGGACATACGTACTCGTCGTCGAGCCCGACAACAAGGTGACGATCAGGCGGATCGTGCTTGGCGAGCAGCGCGGCTCGGTGGTCGTGGTGACATCCGGGCTCAAGCCGGGCGACAGGGTCATCGTCAGCGGCCATCAGAAGGTGAGGCCGGGGTTGGTCGTGGCGCCCCATGCCGCGGGTGTGCCGGCTCCAGGCAAACCGCCGGCCGCATCCAAGGAGGCCGGCAAGCCGGCGTCCGCCGCTCCCGCCGCCAAGACGCCACCGCCAGCCAAGTAGGCGATCATGATCTTCGAGGTCTTCATCCGCCGTCCACGCCTGGCGATGGTCATTTCACTGGTCATCACGCTGGCTGGTCTCATCGCGATCCAGGTCATCCCGGTCGCGCAGTATCCGAGCATCGCGCCGCCGACGGTCCGCGTGCAGGCCAGCTATCCCGGAGCGGACGCTCGTACGGTCGAGGAGAGCGTCGCGCAGCTCATCGAGAACGCCATCAACGGCGTCAGCGGCATGCGCTACATGAAGTCCACCTCGTCCAACGACGGCTCCTACACGCTCAATGTCGTCTTCGAGCTCTCGACCAATCCGGACATCGCCACGGTGAGCGTGCAGAACCGCGCGAGCCTCGCCCTCGCCAAGCTCCCGCAGGAGGTCCGCGCCACCGGGCTGAAGATCGACAAGGTGTCGACCGACCTGCTGCAGGTCTTCATGTTCCACTCCACCGATCCGGCTCACGATCAGCTTTTCCTCAGCAATTTCGTGACGATCAACATTCTCGACGAGTTGAAGCGCATCCCGGGCGTCGGCGACGCCTTCCTGTTCGGAGCCCGGGACTACTCGATGCGCATCTGGATCGACCCCCAGAAGCTCGCCAACCTGAAGCTCACCACGACGGACGTCATCGGCGCGGTGCAGTCGCAGAGCCTTCAGGCCGCCGCCGGCCGTGTCGGGGCGGCGCCGTTCGATTCCGACCAGCGTCTCCAGCTGACCATCTCGACCAAGGGGCGGTTGACCAGCCCCGAGGAGTTCCGGCGCATCATCCTGCGCTCCGAGACCGACGGCTCCTTCGTGCGGCTCGGCGATGTGGCGCGCATCGAGCTGGAGGCGGCGAGCTTCGACTCCATCGCCCGCTTCCAAGGCCGGCCGACGGCCCCAATCGGCATCTATCTATCGCCGGGCGCCAATGCTGTCTCTGTGGCGAAGGCCGTATCGAAGCGGCTCGAGGAACTCCGCTCCCGCTTCCCGTCCGGCTTGAGCTACTCCTATGTCTACAACACCGCCGAGTTCGTCTCTGCGATGATGAAAAAGGTGGTCGCGACTCTGCTCGAGGCCTTCGCGCTGGTGGCGCTCGTCGTCTTCATCTTCCTCGGCCGCCTCCGCCCCACAATCATTCCCCTGCTGGCAGTGCCGGTCTCCGTGATCGGCACGTTCGCGGTGCTTCTCGCCTTCGGCTACTCGGCCAACACGATCTCGCTGCTGGCGCTGGTGCTGGCCATCGGCATCGTCGTGGACGACGC